>NZ_JAGYGJ010000025.1:0-98885 GCF_019947405.1 Pseudomonas sp. GL-B-26
AGTAATCCATCTCCACAACCAAACGGATCGCCTCCGCTTTTTCCTCAGATGTAACAACCCGATATCCCATGATGATTCCTAAAGTCGACGCTCCTACATCATGGTCCAAAAATATTCGACCACTACACCTCCGCTCATGGGCACTCCGAGGCCAACACAGAACAATCGCAGAAAAGCTCGCTTAAACCCGGCAACCCCAATCCTGATGAACTCCTCTCCTCCCAGCCCCACCCATTTCAGAACCGCCAATGCCCCCAATCACCGCCACACCCGCCCAGTTCTCCCGTCGCGTCTCCGTCGCGCCGATGATGGATTGGACCGACCAAAATAATATTTCGTTATATTTCAGTATTATAAAAACAAAAGATTCCTTGCTGTAGCAAAAATCAAGCAGTGAAAAAGATAGAAATAGCCTCGAAAGAGCTATTTTTTACACGAAAGTCTGTCCAACCATGACATACCGGACTGGCATCCCAGACATGACGCTAAGAGATTTCTCAAACTAGCCAGCAACCATGACCGCTGTGCTGGTGAGAGTCACCTTTCTGCCAGTGATCCCACATCAGTTTTTTCTGGCTTTCGGTGTAATAGATCCGAGGTCTCTGCTTCATCTGCAACACTCCTTCTGCTTACACAGAATTTAGTTGTGTTGCATCGACCGGTTGAATCCACAGCCAAATGCGGTCATTCAGCGCCTACCAAGGGAGGGGCGATTCAGGTCGGTCCGGAGAGATAACCAAGATGCGCATACTCGCCTAAAGGCACGTCTACCCCTCCACAGACTAAAGAAAGCATGCAAGAGGGAGGGGCATCAGTAGCGTGTATAAATGCTTTCAATTGAGAACCAAAAGAGCAAGTTCTGCCTCGATACTCTGAATTTTGTTCCGTAGTTCTAACGATCTCCTTTCAAGTTCTTCGGAGTCGTCGTGGATCTCCAGATCAAACCACTTTTCTGGATCTGCAGGTAGAGAGACTTCCAGGTCGAATTTATTGTGATTACTAGTTTGTTTGATCTGTGCGGCAAGCGCTCTGCGATCGTTATCGTTCCCGTGCTGGATGAACAGGTGCTTGGCAACTGGGTACAGCTGTCCAGTCTTAGGCGAAATACTGAATACCCATGCCAGTAAACCTGCCTGGTCCGCGTGAGCGGAGTAGCCCGGTAACTTAGTCACGTGAGCTGCAATATCACGGTAGGGCAATGTGTTGCCATTGGGCCATGAAATGTTGCCGGTATGTCTCTGACGCTCGCGTATCGGCAGCCCCGCTGCTGCCAGTATTTGGCCTCCGGCACTTTCGGTAGGACAGTACCCGGCAAACGCGATGGTATTGGTGCTACCTGCTGCCAGTCGGTGGGCCCACCACTGGGCGGGCCCACCGTCGCAGCTACCAGCACCGCAAACCACAACAGTTGGAGCGCCAGCGCGCTTGAGCAACTCGTCTCTCTTTCCCGATACATGCTCAAAGATCGGTCGCCATGCACGGGCCAGATCATTGCCAACCTTGCTACGTGCATGCTGCTGGCGCTTATCGCAGAGGCACATTTCGCACACGGCTATCAGTGCATCAATGTGATCGGGCTGTGCATCATCCAGCCCCAACCAACGAAACATCTGCTTGCCCAGCCAAAGCGGGCGCACCTTCTGGTGTTTGCCATTGGACTCAGTGCGCTTGAGCGCTTCCACCATCGCGGGATGCATACGTTTCGCCGTGGGCGAATCAAGGTAGAAGTTCAACTTGGAGTACCGGGCAGGCGCTTCAGCTACGATCCAGTGCAAGTCGAACATGACATCCTGTGTACGGCCGAACGAAAAGGCCGGAATGAGCAAACTACCGCCCGATTCAAGACTTCGGTCAAGCAGTCTGCGCAGATTGTCACGACGGGTCTGGGCATTAAGCTGCTCCCGAGGGCGAACGGTCGCGCCGTAAGTGGACTCAATCACCGCGAAATCGAATGGCCCGACGTTCATCTGATGACGAATGAAAGGCAGGTACTCTTGGTCCTCGCGGTTAGGCCCCAGATCGCCAGAAAACACAATGCTGCGCTGCCCCGGCCCCTGGCCCCCCCAATGGATAGCTACCGAAACCGCACCTATGACGTGACCGGTTCGGAAGTAGCGAATAAAGAGGTCATCACTCACCGGCAAAAATCCACCCAGCAATGGGCCACTGCGGTGTTCACGCCACACAATGCGGTCAACATCCTCTGCCGTATACAACTTGCTCAACGTAGCAGCGTCTTTCAGCAGAATTGTCGCAAATGCCTGGGTTTCACGTGTGCAGAAAACGGTGCCTTCAAACCCTTGTTTGTATAGCAACGGCAATAGCCCGCAATGATCGATATGCGCGTGAGTAAGCACCACGAACTGGATTGAGGCGGGTACGAATGGCCATTCGCCCTGGTTCCAGTTGCTAGCCGTGCGCTCACCTTGTTGCATGCCGCAGTCAACCAAAAAACTCCAGCCTCGGGCCTGATCTCTGAGCCATGCGCAAGAACCAGTCACTTTGCCAAGCGGCCCCAACAGTTTTACTTCCATCTCGTTCTCCAAAATTGTGCGTCAAGGTATGCCCACACAACGTAAGGGACATCTGAAGGTCATGCATCTTTGTGTGCACTGCAATGCATCGATGCATTTTGATGCAGTGATGACTAGACTTGTGCCCTCCAGCTTTAACCCATGGAAGCCCTATGTTTGCGCCTATTGCCACTGCCAAACGAGAAAAGCGGTTCTCGTCTATAGATGCCCTCGCTCGTCAGATGAGAGCTACTGCTCCACAGCTTGTCTGGCCTCAGGACCGTTCGCTGGCGGTCAAGATCGGCGCGATTGATCGGGGAGAGAAGCAATGGTGGCTATCGAGACCCGAACAGGCCCAGACCCTGGCAGAACTACTCCAACTACCCCTGTCTGACCTTGGGCTCGAATTCGCGCAAAACAAGGCAAGTTTTGTCTTTGCGGAGTTTCCGGAGTTGCCAGCATTGATACTGGGTGAGGAGCTTGCTTGTCCGTTGAGCGAGATCGTGGATGATCGAGGGGAGGCCCAAAGCGATAGTCTGGTCGGGTGGCTGGAGGAAAACAGACAGGGAATAGTTCGAAACCCTATGGCAGGAACCACATGGCTTGAAGTAACACCGGGCACAGGATTGGGCCTATTGCTGGCAAGATTTTCAGCGCTGTGCCGCTTCGAATTCATACGCGTTACGCACCTGCATGAGCTGGGTGAGCGCATGAAGAAGCCTGCTCCGCTGGTCGTTGCCATCAGTGAACAACCTTCTCCGAAGGACCTGATTGCGTTGGCAACTGCGCACCGAGATAGCGCAATACTGGTGATTGCACCTTTTGCTTTTGAGAGCAACGAGGAAGATACGGATTTTTATTCCTCGTGGGAGCTTCAGGAAGCAAAAGGCGCCCAGCGCGCGGTCATGTTGCTCACCGATACCCGCTCTTTCAGTCATATAAGCAAGCTGCGCATACGCCTGTTGAAAACCTGGCAGACGCGATTGCTAGCGTGGGTTGAAGAACGTTTGAACGCCTATGGCGTAGACAGTCATTTTAGTGCTGAGGGTGTTAAACAATGGCTTGAGCCGTTTAAGGGCCTGCACGATGCAATTCATACACCCGGAGATTTACTAGGCATTTGCAGGTTCTGTCATCGCCTGCCCGACACTCAGCTGCCACGAGCCTCAAACATACAGGCGGGGACTGCACTGCTCCAGTGCCTGGTTAGCACCAATCCTGGCCAAGTAGCCCTCGCCCGGCTATTGGTCGCGCGGTACTACCGTGAAGGTAAAACGGTGTGGGGCCAGCCCATGGAGTTATCGCAGTGGGGAGTTTTTTGTCCTGAGTATCCAGGCGATGCCAACCAGGAAGAACTGATGCTCATTGCTCGACTGCCTAACTTGGCCGAGCGCGAACAGGCGGTTCGGGAATTGCGAGCCGCGCAGGACGGTCGGCGAGTGTCGAGCCTGATTGACTGCGGGCTGTTAAGCGAACAGCCGGACGGACAGTTCCAGCTAAAGCCTCGCTTCGTGATTGATCTGATCGCCCGTGATCATATGCTTCAAGCCGTCACAACAGAGCCTGTCGAAGCATGGGCGATGTTGGCTTATGACCCGGGTCGAAGGCCAGTTATCCAAACCGCCCTCGCCTGCCTTTCGCTTGAAAAACTGGAGCCGCTCGCTGCGTTCCTTGTGCAGGCGCCCACTGATGACCTGCATGCGATCAGTGTGTCTGAGTTGCTGTTTCACGAATTGGCCCAGAGGCTTCGCGCAGGCGTTGTTTTGGAGCCGGTATTTGCTCACGTCTCCAGACACGTTGCCAGCAAATGTGGCTTCAAAACTCTAACCCACCCGTCGAGTGGGTTGACAGACAAACTGGAGTGGCTTGCTGCATGTTGGTCTTGGAGTCTAGCTGTGCCAAGACCAGATGTCGTCTGGTTCTTGCCCTGGATGTTTCCCGGATGGGCCGAAGACCTCAGTGCCGCCCCTCGTGACGATCTGCCCTGCGCTCCTGACAATGGAAAATTCGGTGATCGGAGTATCGAACCTGCGTGGTTTCATCTGTTTGAAACAGCTGGTCGCTGGGTCCGTACGCTGGAGTGCCCACCAGTACTGACACCAGGTTTCACATGGCCGCACTTACTACTCGGTGCGGGTCTGGGACGCTGGCCAGCACAGTCAGATTGGTGGCGCCAGGTGCTGAAATATAATTGGGCATCGGAGATACTCATCTCCGAGTATCCCGCTGGCAGGTTGGTCGGGGCAGGAGTTTTGCTAAAATCTTTGATCGACTTTGTCGAGGCTGAACAAGACAGCGATGTATTGATGCGGCTTTCGTTATGGCCAATTCTGCATTGGTTGCTTTCGAACCTTTCAGACAGTGAGTCAGGAAGTATTCTGGAGGGAAAATACGGGCAATTTTTCTCCAGGCATCCCGAAGTCCTTCCACCACGGTTACGTAAGTTGCTGCTTACGGCTTCAACCATCCGGGGCATCGACCAACCGAGCCAATTACGTAGACTTTTGAGCCTGGTTGACGACATCGACACATTGATTGAACTCGCTGGAGAGTTACCGCAAGCAGCTGCTTGCTTATGGGCCGTTGCTCCTCGTGAAGCCGAGGGCATCTTGCTGACACCTACAGAGTCAGCATTGTCTTCGCCAACATGCAGGCTGCTTGTGCAGCAGTGCCCAGCGACCAACGTGAACTCAGCTATTGCTCATATTCGGTCAAATGGTAATGCCGACTGGTGTTTCTTGAGGACCTGGGTGTTGAGCCAGATTCAAAAAGCGGGCGCGCCTATTTCCGATTTACTGGATTTACTGCTTAGTTATGAGCAATGAGGAGTGAGTCGCCTCTCGCTCTATAGCTAGGACTAGCTTGCGAAAGGCGTCGATCGCAGCCGTTCTCGAACGACAGAAATCACAGCCAAAAGCAGTCTTTGTTGTAATCATCGTGTCCTCACACCGCTAAGAGAACCTGAATATCTGTCCAGCCGGTACTAGTCGATGCGCACCAAGTAATCCAATGCCCTAGCCTTGTCCGTGACGCTCATACCGCGAGCGATCAGCTGTTCGGGCTTTTCCTAGTAGTTTCTCCAGGGTTTTGGATAGGTCAGTGTCACGAACGCAGGCAAGCCATCACGATTGATAAGCGCCTACTTTACCTGAAAGTACGACAGACCCAGGTTCTGCTGCTTGTATGTTCAATAGCACTGGCTCGCTCGCCTTCCAATTAGCCCGCTATTTCAAGCTCACTGCATTTTGCAGTGATGAACTCGAACATAGAGCGCAGTGGTTCAAAACATTGGGTGTCGAGCATAGGCACCACTTCTTTGGCAAATGCAGTTTTGTCCCGGTCAGATTTAAACATGACCTTGCTGCCACCCACACAAGGTTCTCGCTGGTAATAGTCGACTGTTGCTAGTACACCGTAGAACAGGTGCTCGATTTCGCAGCAGGAGTCACCGCCAAAGGTTTCGCCAGTTTCTGCGTTGCGAATCACTTGCTGTTGGATGTCGGCGTGTTCGGGCACAGGAAGCATCAGCGCATAAGATTCGCCATGCGTCCATTTCTTGATCAGGCCTTTCATTGGATCGGCGCTCAGCACCTGGCCATTGAGGCCATTCCACTGGTCGTAGGCTTTATCAAAGTCGAACAGAGCAAATATCGGTAAACCACCCATTTCCCCGTGTATGCGGCCGTCAGTTAGCAGCTGGTTGATATAGGTACAGCTGAACGCATAGAACGGTATAAACGGCATTTCCACTTCATATAGCTTGTACCAGGCCTCCTTCAGGATGATCGGATCTGTACTGCCCTCAGTGAACAACACAGGCTTTTTCTCGATCTGCACAGCATTGATGATGCTTAGTAATTGCTCCTGTTCGGAGTACTTGATCAAATCCGAACTGAGCCTTTTTATTGCGATGCTTTTGGGCAAGTCGTAACAGTTGGCCTGATTATTTTTGATATCAAAGAATTTTATTTTCTTTTTGTCGTGCGGGATCAACGTGACCGCGCTGTGACTACTCATCAGTACATGGTTATTTTTGGCTGTAGTGTCAGTGATCTCGAAAACCTGCTTGAGGAAGTCGAACTGCCATTCAGGGTGCAAAAAGGCATCGGGCTCGTCGAGAAGCGTGAGGCAGTTGCGGTCCTTGAACAGCTCGACAATGGCGTAGATGTAAACCGACTGGAACTGGCCGTCGCTGAAATGGGAGACAGTGGCATCGACGCCGCTGGTCAATTTTAACGGTATGGCAATGTCGGCGAGCATGCCAAGCGTTTTGAGGTTGTCGAACTGGCGAAAAACATTTGCCACCCCCTCATCTGCAAAGCGTTGTTGGAACAATTCCAGATTGAGAGTGAGGCTGTAGCAGTCTTTAGCCTCGTCGTATAGATCGGTGTGGTTGAATTCGCCTTTGATACAACTCACCAGCCGGTCAAGAAACTCACGGGTGATGCCTTCCGCTCCCCAGTAACGAGTGCGTGGGTCAAAGTGCTCGATACCATCCACATTTAAGGCTTTCAAACTGCCCGTTGCGAAGGGAGGGCGGCTGAGGTCGACCCTTAACTCTGCCCCAACTGATGCTATACCTAGCTTCTGGTGAACGAAATCGCAAGCCTTATTACCTTTGGATTGCGCCAATAGCACAGCCAATAACAGTGACTTGTACTCAGGGCCAATTCCGATAAAGCGGCGGCTGTCTTCAAAGTTTGCTCCCCTGATGCGCTTGCGAAACGCGGTTTCGTAGCGCTCTACCAAGCCAGGCACTGTAGTGTTATGACCGGAGTAATAGATCAGAACATTGTCAGGCAAGGGGGTTTTGCCGAGTGTTTTGCGATCTATCTCGTCATTGATCTTAAGTTTTCCACCTTTCCACTCTATCAATGTCTCTTGGCCATCGATTTCGTAGGTCACTGTGTATTCAAATTCGATGCTGTTATCGGGTCTACCGAACTCAGTCAGGTGGCGAAAAATTTCGATCAGGGCTTCAAACAGATTGGATTTTCCGCTCCCGTTTTTACCGACGAACACGTCGATAAAGCTGTCCCCGTCAAAACCTAGGTGGAAATCATGAAGGTTTTTGTACTGGCTGATAAATACAGATTTCAAACGCATAATGTGCCCTCAGACTTGCGCTATAACGGCATTCAGTAGAATTGTCTGCTTTTCGTTCGCGACATTGATCTGCCGTTTCAACGTATCGCATAGGAGCATTATTTGATCGACCTTGGCGACGATACGTTGTTGTTCCGCAAGAGGTGGCAATGCAATAGGCAAATTTAGAATTTGCTCACGAGAGACATTCTTCATTGAGCTACTGGTGCCCCCAGCCACTTGGCTGTAGTAGATACGAGCCAATGGTGCGCTATTTGCTAAGTTCACGTACCGACGTGCACAAAGGGCTGTCAACTTGAGTCGGACGATTTTGTCACTGAGCATCAAGCGATTAGGTGTTTCCTCGACAACGACGCTTCGTGCCACAAGCTCCGCTGTGTTTGCACGTGAAACGAGAAAGTCGCCTTTAGCGACTTCATGTTCAGGTCGAGCCTCTAGATTTGGAGGGAGAGCCTTGTTCTCCTCGGGTCGGTAAATACCCCATGAAACAGCGCTAACCTTGAGTACGCCCCACTCGTCGCCATCTCTTGGTCTGGCTTCGCAACTAGGACTCCAACCAGCGCCACTTTCGATAACTTGGCTTCCGAGACGAGTCCAAGCCCATGCGGCCGGTAATTCGTATGGTTTTTCCTCCTCAGTAATTTCTCCTAGGGGCTTTTGCTTCCTTATCTTGCCCTCCTCCATTAACTGCCCTTTTTCCTCAGCGATGCGTTTGAGCAACTCACTGGCGGGCTCATCACTGGATTCTGGCGGCACCAGTTTGCCCATCACGGCCAGTTGCAGCAGGGTTTGTTTTAAGGCGTCGATGCTGGGTTCGGTTGTGAACATGATGTGAAAGTGTTCCGCCAGGCGTTGCCAGTTGGTGGCGAAGTCGGTGGCGTCGCTGGCTTGGGTCAGGCTGTCGAGCAGAGCCTGCACCAGTTGGGAGTGGGCGATTCCGGCGTCGGCCTGCTGGGTTTCTAGGCGGTCGCACAGAGTCATCAGTTCATCGACTTTAGAGACGATGCGTTGTTGTTCGGCAAGGGGCGGAATTGGGACAGGTATTTCTTTCAGTCGAGAGGACTTAATGCCGGTTGCAGTCATACCTGTAGCTGCAGCTGAAAGCTGTACTTGAAAGCCAGAAGACATGATTGCCAGCTTCAAAAATGGGCCCGTACTCAGTTCATGGAGTTGAAAACAGATTACGCGTTGAGCAAGCGCAAACTGCTCTGTTATGTCAATTATCGCAACGTTGCCCATCGGAGCTTCAGTCGTAAAAAGCATGTCACCAAGTCGAGGAAATCCTCTAGTCATCCACGATGAGTAATCATCTAGGGCAATGAATTCTTGAGGTTCACGACTAATAAATCCTGGACGCACATTCTTTGCTGTGATGAGAGGAACACCATACGTCGTTTTTGTCGGTGTCCTACCCCGGTAGTCAATAAAGCGGGCAAGGTTTCCAAGCCGACAGCACGCCCAGCCAGGAAGCGATGGGAAGTTGTGCTCATCATCTGGAACGTCATCTCTTGCTGTTGTTCGAAGTCCTTCTTCTGATGTCAGCCGTTCCTTTTCCTTGGCAACACGCGTTAGCAACTCACTGGCCGGCTCATCGCTGGGATCTTGCTGTACCAGTTTGCCGGACACTGCCAATTCCAGAATCAGCTCACGCAGCTTCTTGACGCCATTCGGTGCTCCGGCCAGCAGCGGCATGTTATCGATCAACAACGCCGTCATACCTGACGCTCCAAGGCTTCGGTCAGTACAGCCTTGAGTTGGTCGCGCAGGTCGCTGATTTCACCCTGCAGGACGGCGTAGTTGCGCAGCAGTTCGTCCGGATCGTGGCTGATCTGCTCGCTGATATGCGGGTTCTTGCAGTCCAGGTTCCAGTTACTCGCCTGCAGTTTTTCTACGTTGACCTGCCAGGCGAATTCGTTTTCCACTCGTGCGGCAAAGCCATCAGCCTCGCTGCCCCACCAGGCTTCTTCTACGGCGAACTCCTCTATGCGCATGGGGCGGTTCTTGGAGTAGTTTCTTACACCGGCCGGGTACTGGTGCTCGTAAAACCAGACCTTTTTGGTCGGCGCACCCTTGGTGAAGAACAGCAGGTTGGTCTTAATGCCGGTGTAAGGGTTGAACACGCCGTTGGGCAGGCGAACGATGGTATGCAAGTTGCACTCGGTGAGCAGCTTTTCCTTGATACGGCTTTTGATACCTTCGCCGAACAGAAAGCCATCGGGTAGCACCACTGCGGCGCGGCCGCCGTCTTTAAGCAGCTGCATGATCAGCACCAAAAACAGGTCGGCAGTTTCTCGGGTGCGGAAGGCGGCCGGGAAGTTGGTTTCGATGCCATCTTCTTCCATGCCACCGAACGGCGGGTTGGCGACGATGCAGTGCACGCGCGCACTCGGCCCCCAGCTAATCAGTGGTCTGCTCAGAGTATTGTCGTGGCGAATCTGACTAGGCACCTCAATACCGTGCAAGATCATGTTGGTGGTGGCCAGCAGGTGCGGCAGCGGCTTTTTCTCCACGCCGAAGATGCTGGCTTGCAGGGTGCGCTCATCTTCGGCAGTTTTTACATAGCGGCTGCGCTTGTGCTCGATGGCGCAGGTGAGGAAGCCGCCCGTGCCGCAGGCCGGGTCCATGACCTTTTCGTCCAGCTTGGGGTCGACCATACGCACCATAAACTCGGTGACGGGGCGCGGGGTATAGAACTCCCCGGCGTTACCGGCGTTCTGCAGGTCACGCAGCAGTTGCTCATAGAGGTTGCCGAACTCGTGGCGTTCCTGGGCCTTGTTGAAGTCCACGCCTTCCTGAATTTTGTTGATCACCTGGCGCAGCAGCTGGCCGGACTTCATGTAGTTGTAGGCGTCTTCAAACACGCTGCGCACGACAAAGGCCGAGGGCCTGTTGCTGTATTCGTGCAGGTTCTGCAACTGGGGAAACAGGTTGTTATCGATAAAGTCCTTCAGAGCATCGCCGGTCACGCCTTCCGGGTCGGCAGCCCAAGTGCGCCAACGGCAGCTCTCGGGGATGGGTGAGCGGTAGTTGTCGTCCATCAACTCCCACTCTTGTTCGCGGTCATCGAAGATCTTCAGGAACAGCAGCCAGACCAACTGACCGATGCGCTGGGCGTCGCCGTCGACGCCAACGTCTTTACGCATGATGTCTTGGATGGATTTGATCGTGCTGCTGATGGACATGCTTACTTCCTAAACAAGTTTTCGCGGTGCCAGGCCAGATAGCTGCAGTGACGCGGCTCGATCTGGCGCAAGCGCAAATGGGTGTGCAGATGCAGCGCAGTGGCGCTGTCGAGGTCCAGCTCGGGGCTGAGGCGAATCAGCCCCTGGTCGTCAAAGGTGATAAGGCCCTGATCGAAGGCCAGATCAAGATTAGGGGTGAGCAGTAGGCCATTGTACGGATCAAGGCGTTCACTCGTGCTAGCCTCACACCAGGGTTTGATATGCGAGGCGCGCAGCAGGGCCGGCACGGTGCAATCGGTGATCGCACAACCACCCCAATAGGCCAGCAACGCCTGGCGATAGCCACCCTGACCGATACGCGCCTTGATAAGCGCCTCGCGTTCGGTGTCGGCGATGTCGTTGCTACTGAGCATTGCGTCAAACTGCTCAACCTCCACCATTTCCGCTTGTAGTTTTGCTGTAGCACCAAAACCACGATGCCCCAGCAGCGCTAGCAGTTGTGGAAGATCAGCACGGGTAGAGATATCCAGAGCGACAGCCAGTTTGCTATCTGAGCCCTTCACCTTGGGGAAGCCCGTAACATTGGTGTTTTTGTATCTGACATTAGGTTGCGTGGGCGACAGGGCTTTGATCGCTTCCCAGCTAGGTGAGGCAACATGGTCAGGGTGGATAAGGAATGGCTGCTCACAGACAGGAGCACCCGTTTTACTCATCTTCACGAATACCCGACCACTCAGGTCCGAATGTTCGTAGCCGTTGGCGTGTTTGTTATTAACGATGAGAACAAAACCAAGGCGTTTAAGCTCATCGGCGGTTTCAACTGAATTCAGCTTATTCATAGGTTAGGCGTACAACTCCTGCTCCAGCGCCTGAATCGCCTTCTGGTAACCCGGCTTGCCGCCAAATACCTTTACCAACTCGATGGGCGCACCAATCTGGCTGAAGGGGTCGAGCTGGAGGATCTTGATGTCTTCGATATGTTCGATGCCGGTGTCGGCGTACTTGTCGAGCAGCGCCTCAAGTACCAGACGCGCTGCGCCGGAATACTTGCTGAAGTAGTTGCGCTTTTTCACCTGATCGGCGCGCTCCTGGCGCGTGAGGGCTGGCTGATCAAAGGCGACGTGGCAGATCAGATCGAACGGATCGAGGGGCTTGCCTTGCTTGGCTTCCACCTCTTCGGCCAAGGCTTCCCACATCACCCCCTGGGCCGCCATTTCCTCGATGATGGCCTTCTTCTGTTCGGCATCACCCCAGCGCCGCAGGAAGTCGTCCAGCGAGGCGAACTGCTTCTTCACGCAGGCACGAGTGTAGTCATGGAGCGACTCGGTGATCAACTTGCCGTCGGGGCCGTAATACTGCACACGCTCGGCGATGACGTAAATCGGGATGCTGTCGATGACGTACTTGATGCGTTTTGGACTGCCCTCCTCGCCTTCGCCAAAAGGGTCGTCTGCCTCGCCTTCACCGCCGGCGACGATGCCGTCACCTTCGAGCATATCGTCTGGCGGTACGGGTGAGTCGTCACCTTCTGGGGCGTAGATCACCACCGGGTCACCATCGAAGGCGGGGTCGGCAAACAGTTCGGTGGCCTTTTTGAAGTCCATGATGGTGAACCAGTACTTGCCATGGTCTTCGTTGATGCGGGTGCCGCGACCGATGATCTGCTTGAACTCGGTCATCGACTTGATGTGCTGGTCGAGTACGATCAGCTTGCAGGTCTGGGCATCGACGCCAGTGGTCATCAGCTTGCTTGTGGTGGCGATGACCGGGTATCGCGCTTCCGGGTTGATGAAGTTATCCAGCTCGGCCTTGCCCTCTTGCTCATCGCCGGTGATGCGCATGACGTATTTACGGTTTTCTTTGACGCGCTCTGGGTTGAGGTTAACCAGGGCCTGCCGCATGCGCTCGGCATGGTTGATGTCGTCACAGAAGACGATGGTCTTTTGGAATGGGTCGCTGGCCTTGAGAAAGTCGGTGACCTTCTGCGCCACCAGTTGGGTGCGCGCCTCGATGACTAGGGTGCGATCCATGTCCTTGAGGTTGTAGATACGATCTTCGATCAGCTCGCCATTTTTGTCGAGCATGCCCTTGGGCGGCCGCCAACCCTGAAGGTCTTTGTCGAAGTCGATACGCACTACTTTATAAGGGGCGAGAAATCCGTCTTCGATGCCCTGTTTGAGGGTGTAGCTGTAAACCGGCTCGCCGAAGTAGGTAATGCTGGAAACCTCTTTAGTTTCCTTCGGCGTGGCGGTGAGACCTACATGGGTGGCGCTGGAGAAGTACTCGAGGATCTCGCGCCAGGCGGAGTCCTCGGCGGCGCTGCCACGGTGGCATTCGTCGATCACCACCAGATCGAAGAAGTCCGGGCGGAACTGTTTGTAGACGTTCTGTTCTTCCTCAGTGCCGGTCACGGCCTGGTACAGCGACAGATAGATCTCGAAAGACTTGTCGATCTGCCGTTTGCTGATTTTGGTCATCGCCTGGCCGAACGGCTTGAAGTCGTTGTTCTTGGTCTGGTCGACCAAGATGTTGCGGTCGGCAAGAAACAGGATGCGTTTCTTCTGTTTGGACTTCCACAGGCGCCAGATGATCTGGAAGGCGGTGTAGGTTTTACCGGTACCGGTGGCCATTACCAACAGAATGCGATCCTGCCCATGGGCCACGGCCTCGACGGTGCGGTTGATAGCGTTGACCTGGTAATAGCGTGGCGTGCGACCGGAGCCGTCGTCGTAGTACGGCGCTTCGATGCTCTTCTGCGCCTCACCGTGTAAGCCCTTCCATTGACAGTAACGCTGCCAGAGCTCTACCGGGCTGGGGAACTGCTCCAGACTCAGCTCGGTTTCCACCTGAGCACCAGTGCCGGTGCGGTCATGAAACAGAAAGCCATCGCCGTTACTGGAGAACACGAAGGGCACATCCAACGCTTCAGCATAACCGAGCGCCTGCTGCATACCGGCGCCGAGCGAGTGCTTGTTGTCCTTGGCTTCAATCACCGCCAGCGGCAGGTTCTTGTGGTAGCTGAGCAGGTAGTCGGCACGCTTGCGCTCGCCGCGGCTGTGCAACTTGCCGCGCACCATGATGCGCCCGGCGGTAAAACCAAATTCTTCAAGCACCTGCTTCTGCATGTCCCAACCCGCCTGCTGAATGGCCGGGGCGATAAACTTGCTGCAGATGTCCCGCTCGGTAAGCGACCTCTTGTCCATCGATCAATTCCTTTCTGTCCGAGACCGGGGGGTGTTGGCAGTCATTATCTAATACCGTGAGGGAAGCCACACGACGACATGATTGAGTTAGTTGAGCTGCAAGCGGCCGGAGAATGCGTTGACCAACAGATGAAGAGATAAGACTCAGCATTCCCTGTGCTATTACTACACGACGGAGAGTCTTATCGATCAGGCCTTTTATGTCTACTCGCAGAGCTTGGGGCGATGCTCTCAACGCCACGAAAGTCTGTCCAATCCACGACATACCGGACTGACATCCCAGACAGGACTCTAAGAAGAGTTGCTCAGGTACGAACCAATGTTGATTTGTCCCTAATTACTGGATAAGTACAGAACGGGGGCCAACTGAATCATCAGCCGCTTTTTCAAATGCGCCAGTTCATCGGACCCAAGGTTGAGGTTTTTCAGGTGCTCAAGTAACTCGCTTTGCCCTGGCTGACCAAACGCCAGACGGTAGAGCGAGAGAATTTTCTGCATATGGGGATAGCGCTGAGACTCCTGACTCATGGCCAAAGTTGGAATCAGTCGGCGGATTTGCGCATCGCCCTCAGGAAAGTGCCAATAGGGCACCAGGTCGGTTTGCTTGGGTCGCTCTGACGCGGCCTGGAACAGTTCGGTCCAGGTCGCAGGAGCATTCGGCTCCCCGGACAAGGCTTGCACCACTCGACGCCTGACCACCAGTGACTGGAAGCGATTGACGCGCCCCTCACGCTGTTCAAGGTCGATCGGATTGTTCGGCAGGTTCCAGTGCACCACTTCGCTGCAATACCAATGGAAATCCAATCCCTCCTGGCCAATGGATGTCGAGGCCAGAACGAAGGGGCGAAACGGTGAATTGAAACTTTCACGAATGCTGACGACCCGCTCCTGTCCGGCTTCGTCAGTGGTTTTCTGCGTGCCTAATTGCACGGCGTAATGACATCGCAGATGAGTGGTGTCTTCCGCGTCCTCGGCTTTCCAGACTTTCACGTTGGAGGGAGTGGTCCGCAGCACGCTGTCGATGGCTCCGACGGCCATCTCCACCCCTTTGGCTGCCGACAGCATGTAGACATACTCTTCCAGCATGGCCTGCACCCCTCCCCGGGCACAGTACTCGACGATACTCCGCCAATGCTGAGGGTTGTTGATGCGCTTGATGACCGCACTGCCGGCGACACCATTGAACAGACTGACAAACGCCATGGCGACACGGCTCGCGTGGTCCGGCTGTACATCGCCAGGGTAGTTTTGCTGCATAGCTCGATAGGCACAGATAGCTGGTGAACCCACTGCTAACCAGGCAAGGTATTCCGCCAGATCGTCGGGCATTGCGCCGAGCTCGTCCAACTGACCAAAGCGCTGGGCAACTTCCTCGATACGATGGCGAACTCCCCCAGACAACCCAGACACGCGGCGCATTCTGGCGAACCAGTCCTGGCTCCAGCCAGGATGATATTCCTCATCAAGTAGCATCGGAGCAAATAGATACCAGTGATTCTGATTGCGGCTCCCCCGGTATCGGGAGCGCAGCGGTTTGAGCAGCAGTTTCATGCGGACAGTCAGTTCGCGAATCCGTTGTTCCAGTGAGCCCTGAGTGCGCTCAATAGGCATCTCAATAAAGGTTCTACCCGGATAAATCAACGACCAGTTGGCTAGGTCGCCGCTGTCCAACTTGACCACCGCCCGACGCTGTTCGTGTTGTTTGTCCAACTCGTCCTGGCTTTGTCCGCCGCGCCTTTTGCTGAAGTACTCGGCCTTGGCCGTGGAATGCTGCTGCACCCGCCGTTCCGATTCATAGCTCAACAAACCACTGATCATCCGTGGAACCATGGCCCAGGCGGAGAACAACAAGGTTTTGCTGAATCCTTCACGACCAGCGAAGAAACCCGACAACGGGTAGTGCGGCCTGCTGGGAGGAATCCAGAGCATCATTTCCGGCCCATGTTTCTTCTCATCCCCAAATAGATAAGAGGTCAGCCAACGAACCTGTGGATTAGGCGCTTCCTGGGCGACATTGAGCCTGTATTTCCTGACCCGCTCGCGGGGCAGCCAGAGGCTCTTACTGCCATTGACCCTCTTGTATACCTCCGCCGACAGGTCGTACTGTCGTTTCAACACCTCCTGCAATTTGTAGCCGGTGCTGAAGGACAACGGCCAAGCCGCCGATTTGAAAAAGTCCATCATCTGCCGTGACAGGCGCAGCCGGCTGTTGCTCTCAAGCATGCTGGCCAGCTGATCTAATTCCACGTAAGCCTTGATATCGCCTATCTGCAGTTCAGGTCCACTCTCTAGAGGTTTGTCGTTGACCAGTGAATCTACGTCGACAGCGATCTGGCTGCGTTCGGTACGGGAGATCAGTGGGCGCAAAAGCCTTTCCACCTCATGACGGGGGCTGTCACACAAGTCCGTCACCTTGACATTGTCCTGACGCAGGCGCAGCAACTCGGACTGAAGGGATTTACGCGCCGGCTCGTAGGCATCGAGTGGCGACAGGTTGAGGAATTCGAGGATCTGCTTGAGCTTGACCAAGTGCCCATCATCATTCTCATCATCGGCGATAGTGCTCATCGCTTTGAACGGCGTCGCCGACAGCAGGAGGATATTACAGCCACGATTTTTGCTGAATATCTTCCGGGCGATTAGCGAGTGCTCGTTTTCTTCGTTTTGGTCAAGCAGACTGTCAAAGCGCTGAAACTCGTCGAGGATAAACAGGTTCGCCTGCAGATGCCCAGCGCAGGATCGGGCGAACAGCACCCGTAGGTGGCGCAATAAATTGCGCTTGTCATCGTTGTGTTTATCCGACCTTTGTCCTGCGGCCTTACGCACTTGCTCCAGTATCGATGATCCGCCGTCAGACACTGATGCCAACAACGCTTGATGAAAACTGCCAACTATCGTCGGATCTAGGCCCCGGGCCTCAATCTCATCCAGGTCGGACTCCCAGCCCTCGGCATCTTGCACGTGCTCGCGAAACAGGTCCGTCAGCTTGCGACGCAGCGGCTTGATCTCCGGATGCTGCAACAAGGCACTGAAAATGATACTCCGCTCGCGCCGGTTACCTGAGCCACGGGTCAGGGAAAATGACGTGCCGGGAGTCAAAGTGCAGACCTCCAGCAGCGCATTGACCTGCTCCTTTTCATCGGGCAGCAAGGCGACCTCCGCCAACCGCGAAAACGAGGGTTCACGAACCCAGGTATGCTGGTGCGGGTCCGAAAACACTGCCAGTTTGCTGCGATTTTCTGTGGCCAGGGCCAGGTTGGAGCAGATGTAGGTGACCCGGAAAGGCCTAGGTTCACGCCATTCAAGCAACATTGTGGCGATTAGTCCCTTGGCGACGATGGTCTTGCCCAGACCGACCTCATCGGCCACCAGAACCCGACGACTGTGCTGCGGATCCTTGAACAGCGCTGCGATACGGGTCACGGTGGCTCGCTGAAAGTCCTTGAGCCCATCCAAGGTGGTCTTCAACTCCAGGCTTGCCTGGTCGCGCTCGGAGATGCAACGGGTCATGCTTTTTTCTTCCATGGGAATTTCTGGTACTGGAGCCATAGGGTGCTGAGCTCCTTAGGTATCAGGTTCTCGATCTCCCGCAGATGCGCCAATACGGCGTCGATGCGCTGCAGCTTCTCAGGTTGCCGAGCGGCGCAACGCAGTAGGGCCTCATGAATGGGCCCGCCTAGCATATGGCTGAGCAACGCATCCACATTCTCGTGTGCCCCCCCACCTCCCGTCGGCCACTCGGTTCGTTCATGGTCGGGCTGCAGCAGCATTTGTATGTAGGCCAAGAGCTTGTGCGGGCTGTCGATCAAGCTGGAGGTGATTTTCTGCTCTCGGGTATCCCCCCCCTCAATGTCGAGGCGAACCTTGATCAGCAACTGGGTCACCACATCCGGCGACGACTTGACCCGCAGAATCAGGAAGGAACTGATCTGGGTCAGGCTGAGCCCCTCCCAGACCAACCGGGGCTCCAACGCTCTGGACTGGCCTGCCACCAGGGGCTGCGCCTCAATACTTGAAGAGAGCGCCAGCAACTCCTGCGGGCAGTCGATGACGCAGGTAAAGGTGTTGTTCGCATCAGTGGTCGCCCGCATGCACCAATCCGCCTTGATCAACTGATGCAACAGTTCGCGCAGCGCCTTGTCCGTAGCTAGCGGCTCTTGAAGTAGAAGGGAACCAAATGTATGTGGAGTAAAAATCCCGGTGGGCTCCTGCTCGGTTCCCACTAGTTCGACTTTCAACTGCTCCGCAGATTGCATCGTGCCCGAACTGGATAGCCGTAGCATGAACTCGGTGTTACGCGGGGGCGATTGCAGCCCGCCGAGTGCAGCCTTGGTGGCGTTGGCCGAGCCTATGTGCCAATGGCTGGTGGAGCCGTTCTGCAGCAGCACCAGCTTGGCATGCAGGTTCTGCGCCCGGGCCCGGGTCAACTCGTCTTCGCCGCTGACCAGGCATGAGTTGAGGGCAAAGCAATCCCAGCCGTTCAGGCGCTCGGCGCCGATCCGCTCAAGCTCCTCGGCGCGGCTGAACAACCAGTGCCGCTGCCCACGTTGTTTAAGCATGTCGAGTGCTTCGTAATGGATAAAGGGCGACATCACCAGAACTGTGTCAGTGCCGCCGCCGAACTCTAGGGGCACCTGTTCGGGTCGGCCCAGCAATGTCCGCAGTCCACTGAACCCCGGAGGTTTTTGCCAGATGACCGTGGGCAGCTCTTTTTTGAAACGATTGAACGCCGCGGAGAAATCCTTCGCATGAGGAGCAAGTTCTTGCAGCAACTCCAGCAGCCCGTCGTTTTCCCGAGAGCTGTCGCCGGACACGTTACCTTCCAGGGCTACAGCAAGGTCCCAGCTTCGATCGAAGGTCAGATTGCGCGACAGCACCAGCAGGCGATAACGCACCTCCCTGTCTTCATTGGTAAAACGCAGCAGCCAGATCTTGGGATGAAACGAACTGAACGCTTCGCCTGGAACTCTCGGCACCAGGTACGGCTCAAGCAAGGAAAACAGCAGATTGAACTGACTCGGGAGCTTGATATTGCCTTGCTGAAAAAACACTTTGACCTTGCCCTTAAGCTGGCTGATACCCTCGAGCAACGCCAGCTTTTCTCCCTGGAGGTCCCCCTCCAGCGTGCTGTTGAACGACAAGGCCAGAGGCAGACACAACAGGGTTTCCAAGTCCAGGGAGTAAGTGGTGGCCAGCCCGTGGCTCAGCGTGAAGCCCTCAGGGGCTTGCAGCTTCTCTCCATAGTCGAGGCGATCTGTATACGGACTCAGCATGCTAGCCCCTCCTGCACATCCGTCAACATGGTCCGCACTTGCCACCAGCGATAGTCCAGTCGCTTCATGCCCAGCCATTCGAAGTTCTCGGGCAGGCGTTTGTTCAGGATCGACCGTTCATTTTTGTTAGCTCTGGCTTGTTTCTCGACCAACCCATCCAGCTCAGCCTCTGGTGCGGACCGAGCGACCCCCTCGCTCCAGGATCTGAGGAACAATTCCGTACGCTCATGCAGCTTTATCTGGCTCTTGGACAACCACTGTGGGACGTCGTCGGGGTCAGCCCGAATCTCAGCCCGCCAATCGCTCCAGCTCTTCTCGAACTGTTCCAGCAGATCATCACGCTTATTTGTTCGCGCAAGGATTATGTTGAAACGCAGGTGAGCACCGTAGATCAACTCACTGAATGCTTGGGCCATGCGCACCGTATCCCGGGTCATCTGGGGCAGTTCCTTTCGGCCAGCCACCCAGGCTGCAAGCGCGGGAAAGCTGGCCTTATCCTGCCCCAGAGCCTGTTGCCGCAACCCCTGCTGCTCAAACTGGGTGGGCAGACTGTAGAGCGGACCGGCCTTAATCTTTTCGCTGAGGAAGTGCGCCTCCAACTTCGTCAACTGGATGCACACATCGTCACGCCATTGAGGAAAATAACGGTCGAGATGAACGCGGCTGATGTTCGTCTGCGCATCCGTATCGTCGCACTCATCGCCTTGCGTGCTGCCGAGTAGTTCTTCTGGCGACTGAATGGCGCGCAGGAATTGATTCAGAGAGCCACGCGTATTGACCAGCCCCCAAGTACGCAACCCGACCCAGTAAATCGAAGAGGGTTGCCGCGACACACTTTCACCGTCCTGTTGCGAGAAACCAGATATGCCAGTCTGCCCGTCGTTCCGATGCCTATCTCTGAGCTGTTTCGCCAGCTGGGTTTCCTGCTCCTTCAGGTAGTTTTGAAGGGATTGTTTGCGCTGCTGGGCCGGTTTTAGTTGCAAATAGTCACGAATGATACGCGGCACGGTGATGAAGTATTTAGCTCGGGTCTGGATGGTGGAAAAACCCGGAAACATTAGGTCGGCAAAGCCATCGCGCAAAGCACCTATACCCAATTCATCCAAAGTCCCAGGCTCTGAAAGCTGCTTGAGGGCATGCTTGACCCGATCCCTATCATCGGCCGAAAAATCCACCCAACCCAGTTGACTCTTACCTAGCATTTTCCCGCCCATTCACTACTCGCTCCTTGTAAAACAACCACTTCATCCCCGCCCACCAAAGTATTTCAGCCCATCAATTGAACGCATCCATCTACTCAACGCAAAGTGCGTCTGGTGAATGCAATTACACAATTTACAACCCCATAGACTGAATCATCTCAACTTCACCCACTATCTCTGGTGTGACTACCGCATCCTTAAGCATCAGTTTTCCGCGCAGCAAACGATCAAGATGGACATCGAATGAGTCATGCCTTGGGTGAAGCGCGATGGGCAGATGGATGTGGACTTCCTTTTTCTGACCTATTCGATAAACCCGATCTGAAGCCTGAGCCTCCTTGGCAGGGTTCCAGTGGCGCTCCACGTGCACAACGTGGTTGGCTCCGACTACGGTAAGGCCGACACCCGCGGCAACCGGCGACATGATCAGCACGTTAAAGCCAGCCTGCGCCTCAAACTTAGCAATCAGTTGCTTACGAGTCAGCACATCAGATTTTTTGGGTACCGCTGCAGTGTCACCGTTGATGATCGAAATATTCAAATCAAAAATCTGGTCTAGCCAAAGCTTCACCACGCGCTGTAAGCGTTTGGTCACCATGAAGAGGATCACCTTCTCTTCCCGCTTACTGATTCGATCTAACACGTTTAACAGAACGACCAACTTCCCGGATTCCGACATTCGCGTACGCGCTTCTTTGGCATTTCCTGCCAACAAGTGGCTCTCCTGCCGCAACCACGGATGCAGGGAAATCTCTCGAAGGTTCTGCAGCACGCCCAGTGCGCGCCCACGCATATCTTCCGTGGCCCGCTGGCTGCGATAGTTGTCGAGTACGGCGTCGTATGCCCTCAGTTGCGCTCCGCTCATGCACTGCGCGAGTTGGGTATCATGACTAAGCTGGCTATCTTCAGGTTGGGGCACGCCGCTGTGAATCGTTTTACTAGGAAGCCCTCTTAATTGGTCCTCCTTGACCCGGCGCAACATGAACGCGCCGACGGCATCGCGCAGCTTGCCGCCGAGATCACGTCTGACCTCATCTCGGTCATCATCGGCTGCATTCAATATTGGCTTGATCCAGGTGTCACGAAACTCTCTCCAGCCACCCAATAAGCCAGGTTGGGCTGTATCCATCAAGCACCAAAAATCCCCAAGGCTGTTCTCCACGGGCGTGCCAGTAGCAAGCAATTTGAAGTCAGCCTTCAGGCCCTTGGCTGCGCGGGTCTGCGCGGCATTGGGATTTTTAATGTTCTGGGCCTCATCAAAGATAACGAGGCCCCAATCAATTCGGCACAACGAGAACTGGTAATCACGCAGAGACTGATAGGTTGTCAGCACCAGTCGACGATCCATGTCCAGGCGATGAGCGCCGCATTCGGGACCAATGGCCAATGCATACCGAAGAGCGTCATCAGCCATTTGTCCCTCATCATCCATCAATGAGGCCAACTGCCTGGATTCCCGCTCTGCACCTTTGATTCGGAAACGACTCAGGTCCCTCCCCGATTGCAACACGACAATGTCGCGGAACGGAATGCCGTTGAAGGTATGACTGACTTCATCCTCCCAATTTTCCAAGAGGCTTAGCGGGGCCACGACCAAGACTGGCTTCTGTGGCCGACCCGCAGCCTTTTGTTCAGACAAGTACTCACCTACCGTAACCAAGGACATATAGGTCTTGCCGAGCCCCATATCGTCTGCCAGTAGGCTGCCCTGTAGTCGATAAAGGTCGTCATGGTCGGCCTGCAGCGCAGATGCCAACAACCCGAGCATCCAATCAATACCCTCGCGCTGGTGTGGAAACGGCTGGCGTGCATAGGCTTCCCAGTTTGGTTCGCGAACTGCCTTGGCCTGGCTAGCCATACGCAAAAGCTCGTTTTTTATTTTATTAGCATCGTGCAACAAGACGCTGACTCGTTCTTTTATGTCGTCTGCCGCGTCAGAACCGTCCGGTGTCTCGGTCTTCGATATGCTGAAAGCCGTCTTGGCTTTTGCTAATTGTTCCTCCACCCGCTCCGGGCTGGAGATATCCACCAATTCCCCATCGAAGATCAGGCTCTCCGCACCTTGCTGTTTTGCTGCTGCGTAAGCATCCGAGAATCGCACCAGATCCTCCTCGGACTGCACCAACTTGGAAATGATCTCGACAGGAGCCGCGCGAGTATCAAGACTAAACCAGTCTTGCTTCTTGGTATCAAGCTCGCCGAACTCCATATGCTGGAGCTTGCCGATGCCGGCCACACGAATGGAAAAGCCTAGGTCCAGATTGACCAATGCGGCATCCAGAAAAGCACTCGGCGTTGCAATGAACTCGGCAACCTTGTCGGCAGGAATACGCTTGTTACCCAGTACCTCCTTGATTGCCTGCATTTTCTGCGGGTCCAAGAGCACCACGCGATTATCGATGCGCAGCACGCCCCCATCAGCGCCCATGTCGAGCTGTGACCAGCGCTTCTCTAATTGATCAGGCGTTGAGCCATCGCCTAGACTGGGGCTGAGCATCAAGCTGCCATCAGGCAAGCGGGTAGCGACGACGCCAACATTTTCGGGCACCACCACCTCCAACCGCTCGAAGTGGCTGAGGTCGATGCGCATGCCACTGCGTGCTGCAGTCTGGAGTTCGGCCATTAGCCGCAGATTGGCAGACTCCCCACGTTGCTCGGGCTGCAGCTTCAGGTGATGCTCCCAAGCCATCAATCCCATCAGTTCCGCAGGTGTAAGACGGTAGGCCTCACTCAAGGTCAAATAGAGCAACGGCCCCTTGCGGGTAAATGGCACCTCGCCTGAGTCGGACGATACCAACAGCTGTGCCTTGAAACTGCTATTCCCAGTTCGACCGCTGAGCTGACTGACAAACCCCATATTGAAGCGACGCGGCAGACGCAGAATTTCTGCCTGTTCATCGTCGAGGCCCGCCGCGTCCTCCGCGGAAAGATGAAAGCCATTGGCAAGTGGTAAGGCAATTCCCTGCTCTTCGAGCATACGCAGGACCACCAGCTGAATCTTCTGCAGCGCGTTGCCCTGTCCCTCGGCAAGATCTGCATAAACCTTTCGATCCAGGTAGAGATTTAGACCTTCCGAATCTGCATAGTAGATAAAACCCTGCTGTGTACTCAGCTTGGCGCTGCTTTCTCCCAGCAGGCTTTTGAAGATTTCGACTAGTCCCATGTTTCTCAATCCCCAGCGGGCAAACGGTCTAAGGCAGCAGCGATATCTGCGCGTACCGACCAACCAAAACTATCCGTTTGTTGGCACAAAGCGTTTAGTCGACCGTATAGAACCTGATTGATTTCGCGTGCTTCGACCGTAAGTACATTGGCCGCATAACGCACCTTGTCGCCGGGATTGGTGGCGAAGTAGCGCAGCACGTTTAGCTCAAACGGACCGAGGTGGCTCAGAAGATCCTTCAGCGGATCATTCCAGCTTTCAGGTAAAGGCTGGATAGATTCTGAAATGGTACTTGAGTGCAGCTCCTCCGACTGTGGGGAAGGTCTCGGCGCCGAATTCAAACCCGTTTGCTGAGGCCGCGTTAGCGCAACAACGCCTCTTTCGGCCTGCACAAAAGTAGAGGCTGCTGCCCAGGTAGATTGCCCCTTAGTTTTCAGGACCTGTGCATTTTCGCGTCTAACAACGGGTATGCCGAATCTGCTCAAATATGACCTGTACTCCTGCCTGCTTAGCAACTGCTCCAACTCCAGCCCGATACCGTTATTCGCGAGGAACTCAAATACCTTGCGTTGCCAAGTACCATTGTGAACAATTGCTTCGTATGGAAGGGAGGGGTACGTTTCCCGATACTTTTGAGGCAATCCAGAGATTAGGTCTGAATGCGTAAAATGATTACGTTCGTAAGATTGCAATGAGGTTCCCGGCTGAGCAAGGTATACCCAAACCTTAAAGCTATGCGAACCTTCGATCAGGTGAAAATCGCCACAATCCAAATAGATTACGGCTTTGTCGTTCATGATGCCGTCCATACGAGCAAACTCGGTTTTCATTTCTTCGCCGAGGATGCGATGCACTGACTCCTTGGCAAGGCGACCTAGCATCAATCGCGTATGGCGAATCAACCCCAGCCGGTACAGGCCTTCGAGAAAGAGCTTGCGAGCTGGAAACATGCGTTGCAGATCTTGCTTCCCAGACTCCACTCCGTACTGCTGGACCGCCTGAAGGAATAGACGCAGGTCCTCTTTGGATAACCAGCCACGGACCTTCCCAATGCGCTCCTCGCCCAGCGGTTGCCACCATTCACGGAAATTTTTGGATGAGCTGGCAATACGTGGATCACCAGCCAGGCTCAGGATGAAATTTTGCCACGCATCTCCAGGCTCGCTGCCTGCGCGGTCGATCATTATCTCTAGCGCAGCATGACCAATGCGCCGACCATCCTCGTACGGTGCTTTGCTCACCTCAGGTTTAAGCAACTCGTCAAACACATCGCTCCACTCTCCCGGCGACAGCTCTCGCAGCACTGCCAGGTAGTAATGCGCCCGACAAATATCGCCGTAGCGCCCGACATCGAAACCACTCAAGCCCATCTTCTCGAAGGCCTCGGTTAGCTCTCCCCCCTCGTCGCGTATCTTATTGATCAGTTGCACCGGACCATCGAGCGTTAACAGCCATTCACCCTCCCGGTTCAAGGTCATCAAGGGATCCGCTCCGAAGGTCGTTGGCCGACTCGGAATACGGTTTATCTGCTCGAGCAAATGCAGTTCAAGCCGCTTACGCAAGCTGTCTTCACCGTGATTGTCGTGCGTATCCAGACCGTCAAAATAACGAAAATATAACTGAATCAGTTGAATCAGAGTCAAGCGACTCAACCTTGGTTGCTGATATTCGACCAGCACATCGAGCATCCTTGCATTAAACAATCGCTTACCCACTACCCCGTCATGCAACCATAGCCAAGTCAGTGCTCGGGCTCCTAGCCGACGTCCGAGAAGTTCTCGTAAGCCATCAAAGCGCCCGGTGCTAGCCATGTCTCTAAGCGCGGCGAGTGTGCGCTCAAATGCATCGCTGCTGCCCACTTTAGTCTTCATCCGGTTGGCTTTTTCTACCAACTGCCCCCAGCCCTCAATAACCGTTGGCGACCACTCACCAGAATGGTTGTTGATGGGTGGCAACTTCATCGTTGAGAGTTCTCAAGAAGCGTCTTGAGTGCCTCATATTCTGTGCTCTGTGGGCGGCGGATGGTAAAGCGGATGTCGATGCGGCGGTTTAAGCGATAGCTCTCTTCGCTTCCCTGATCCTTGCTCACCGGTCGGGTCTCGGCATAGCCGCTGACCGAAAACAATGGTTCACCGTCCTGGTTGCTTAGCTGATCCAAGCGTTGCGTATCGGGCAGTTGAGAGCTCCAGAACTGCCACAACGAAATTGCGCGGAACGTCGAAAGCCCCCAGTTGCCTTTACCCATGAAACCGGGGAATGGCCGATTATCGGTATGACCCTCGATGAAAATGGTGTCCAGATAATTGATCCGATCATCCCGATTGATGACTTGAGCAATCACTTTGCCAATCTCAATCGCTGTCGGTTGATAACGCGGTTGAATCTCGAAAGCGCCCGTATCGAAACCAAGCAACTCGTTGGGGATTCGCAACACGGTATGATTCTCGGTGACCTGGACCTTGACTCCACGCTTACGCAGTTCCTCCACGGCTTCGTCTAGAATAGTGCGGCGGACTTTCTCCGCCTGCTCCAGTTGGGAAACCTGTTTATCGAACTGCGCGCTTTTCTCCATCAACTGAAGAATCAGCACCACTGAAGCGAGGATGAATAGCACCAGAAGCGCCGACATGATGTCGACGAAGGACTTCCAGTAAGGATCTTCATCCTCCATCGGGACTTCATTGGACTTGCGCCAGCGCTTCAACGGGCCTCCAGTTCATCGACCACATTACTGATTGCTTGCACGGCTGCGTGCATCGTGTTCGCAAAGCTGAGGGTTTCCTTGTTCCACTGATCCATTCGCTCATGCACCTGCTGGCGTACCTCTCCAGCGTAGGCGCGCAGCCACTGCTCTGCTTGCTGCTCGACACCTTCCACCTGTTTGCGTAAAGCCTCGCCCAATGCGGTGAACTCGCCACGAACACCGGTAAGAAACTCTTGCTGATGGCTCCTCATCTCGCCAAAGCCATTACGCGCCTCGCCCGCAGCCTGTTCGAAACGCTGCGCACCGTCGAGCAAGGCCTGCTGCAGCTTTGCGAGAACCTCTGCCTGAATGTTCAGCTGGGTGGCCAGTTGGGCATTTTGGGTGCCTGCGGATTCGATTCGTTGTGTCACGCTTTCCAAGCGCTGACCAAGCAACTCGGCAGCTTGGCGAACATTGGAGGAAAGCAGGCCAAGTTGATTGGCACTGCTGTCCATGTGCCGACTACTGGCGAAAGCAGCGTCGCTCGCTTGTTGTAGCCCACCCATGAGTTGCTTGTGCTGTTCGGCCATCTGCCGGCTCTGCTGCTGGGTAATCTGCACTGCGCTGGCGATCCCCTTAAGCAGCTCCTGTTGCTGCATCGTCATGCTTTCCAACTGTTCGTTGAAGCGTAGCTGACGCGACTGTTCACGCTGTTCGGACTGCTGACCCTGGCCGGCCATTTGTTCGCCAAAATTGTTCAGCAACTTGCCAACCGACTCCTCCAGTGCACGTTGCTGCGCGGCAGAGGCTTCGGCGAGAGCGCTCACTTGCTGTTGGTGCTGAGCAAAGCCAGATGCCTGCTGATGCTCCTGACGCAGTGAGCGCTCCTGTTCGCGCTGCTCTGCGGCGCCCAGTTGCGAATCTAGATGAGAATTGAGGTTTGTCACCAAGCGGGAGAATACTTTCTCTAGGTTGTCGTGCCGCTGGTTACCAGCATCAGACAGCGCCTGCAGTTGTTCACGGCTGGAGTTGGTGACCCTATCCAACAACGCTGACTGACTGGCGCTCGCCTCGGCCAGCAGACGCTCAACCATCGCCTGGCGCTCTTCATCGCGGCGTTGTGCCGAGCCGAGCTGGTTATTCAGCTGATTGGTCAGGCCGGTCATCAGCTCGTTAAAGCGACTTTCCGTTTGTTGCTGACTTTGCTCAGCGGCGGAGGCGATACGCCCCAGTTGCTCTTCGAACTGCCGGTTTTGCTGCTGGCTGCCTTCCAATTGTCGAGTTTGTTGGTCGCTCAGTGTATGGGACAACTGATTGAGCCGTGCGGTCATGCCCCCCACCGCTGCGTTCACATCGGCAGCAGCCTGCTGCATCAGATTACCTTGCTCACGGCCGGCCGAAGTGATGCCAGACATGAAGTTGCCGACCAGTTTCTCCAGCACTTGCGTGGACTGCTGGCTACTGGTGCTGATCAGGGTCTGGATGGCTGGTGCCATGATGTTATTCAACGCATCCGTCATCGCTTGCTGCATCGCATCGCCCATACCCGCAAGGTTTTCCTGCAAGCGGTCACCAATGCGCTCGTGTAGTTCTTGGAGGGCTTCCTTGCTCTCACGACTATAGTCGGCAATATGCACCAGCGATTGTTCGGCGGGGATAAGCTGGTAGAGAGAGTCAATCCGATGCTGCAAAGCATGAATTTGGCCCAACGCGAAGCGCTCGACCAGCTTTTCGATAAAGTTGAGCAGCAGACTGAAGAATACGCCCCACACAGAGGTCATAAAAGCGACTGCCGCGCCCTGGATCATTACGTCAATGCCAGAACGCAGTTGCTCCACTCCTGCATGACTGTCGAGCTTCAGCTTCGAGAGACCAATTGTAAGCCCTACGAAGGTGGCCAAAACACCCAGTCCTACCAAGAAACCAGGTAGGGAGGCCAGCAAACGGCTGGAAGTTAGCCCTGAAGCGAGCGTGCGGGGGTTAAAAAACTGTTCGGCGTCCAGCGTGTTAAACAACTGTTTGTGGTCGCTGGAGCTGACCAGGCTGTCGTCGAATTCGCGCCAGAGCGCCCCAATTCCCATCGACTTTAATGCCAGAGCTTTTTGCAGTGTTTCCCGACGGTTCAACGCCAAATTTTCGCGGTTTTGCCCCTCCAGCAGGCTACCTAAGGCACTCATACGCACTTTGAATCTAAGCCAGTCACGCAGCAGGAAGACGATACAACCCGTGGCGATGGTAGCCATGGCAATCCAAAACCAGGCGCTCAAGGCTTCGGTAGTACCTAGCGTGAGTGATGCGAAGTTGGGCCAAAGGTGTTTTAGCAGTTCCATCATGACAGTGCGTCCGTGAGGTCCAGCATAAAGGGAAAGAAATCAGAACTATCGCTTGCTAGCTTATGGATCTCACCCATTGCCCATTGAGACCCTTAGCGCCGACATGCTCGGGTGAAGGGGTCTTTGTGTTTTGAGCTTCAGCCTTCAAAAAAAGGTTTAGCACGGTTCAGTCTCACGAAATATGCATGGGCTTCATTCGATCGCTGCATTCCGTGGACTGAAGGTGAACTCCCTATACCGGTTATCCGAGAAAATCAGCGGGTGTGATTCAAAGATAGCTATTTTTTAGTGCCCGCCCTGTGCATTTCTTGGAGTAATGCCTTTTCGCCATCACATTAGCCTTGGCTGATTTCTCGGTAAAGGATTAAGTGGTCTAAGGTGCGTCCTCTGAAAAACGCGGCGTCCAAAAAAAGCTCTCAAATCAGCATCAAATGAGTGCTACTGGACTGCACCAGCCCGACGATATGTTGCTTATCTACACGTGCAAATGCTGGTTACTTACACAGATAAAGTATTCGGGCGCCTCCCAAGTTTTCCTAGCCCTCTAACGCCTAGAGCTGGCTAAAACAGGTAGAAACAGGTGCTTTTTATTAACAGTTCATAGCTAGACATTACGGTGCCATCATCTAGCCTTCAATGAATTCTTCTTGCCCCTCCTCCGAAAGGATTTCGCAATGCCCCAGGACACCATTACGCTTGCATGTATCGTCGCTGCCAGCCTTGCTTTCCTGCTGATCGGGTATTGGATCGGCAGTCGACTGTCAGCCGCCAAGGCTGCCCAGCGCAACGCCGAACTGCACGCGAATGCTCTGGCTGATCATCAACAGCTTCAAGGCGATCTTGCACTCGCCCTGCAGCGCGAACAGCAACTGAACCAAGATATCAACGCGCACCAGCTCAAAAGCCAGCAACTGGAAAGTGGTATGGCTGCGTTAACCGACTTAGAGAAGGCTTTGACTGCGCAGGTAAGTGGCCTGCAAGAAAAATTGCTGGCTGAACAAACTCGAACCGTGGAAAAGGCAACACAGCTGTCCGCCCAGGCTCAGAAAATAGAGCACGGGACGACTCAGCTTGGGGATCAGCAGAATCAAAATGCGACCTTGCGTGAACAGCTGAGCCAAGCCTTGGAGCAGGTTAAGCATCTGACAGAGCTCAAAGTTGCCTACGACGCGCTGGACAATCGGTTCGTTAAGGCCCAAGAAATTCTGACCACCCAGAGTGAACTACTTGGTCAGGCCGCCGAGCAGAAACAGAACCTTGAGGACGCCAGAGCCAAGATCGAAAAACAGGATAGCGAACTGCGGACTCGGCAGGCCCAACTCAGCGATTTGCAAACTGCGCTGGCGCATCTTGATACAGGCCGAGCCAAAGACCAAGAGGCCGCAGAAGCCAAGCTACGGCTGCTCCAAGAGAACAAAGAGCAACTCAAGCAAGAGTTTCAGAACCTGGCGACACAGATTTTCGACACTAAACAGCAAACCTTCACCGAACAAAGCCAACAGGGTCTGGATGCACTTCTTAAGCCCTTCAAAGATCAGCTGGAATCATTCCGCCAGCGCGTCGATCAGGTACACACCGACACCGTCCAAGGGCAAAGTTCGATGAAGACGGAGCTAGGAAAGTTGATGGAGCTCAACGCTCAAATCACCACCGAAGCTTCAAATCTGACCAGGGCACTGAAGGGAGACAAGAAGCTGCAGGGTACGTGGGGTGAACAAAAGGTTGAGCTGCTGCTCGAGCAAGCCGGCTTGCGCAAGGGCATTGAATACCAGCGCGAGGCTAACTTCAAAAACGACGATGCTGAAAATAATCGGCCGGATTTTGTGATTCAGCTCCCGGAAGGCAAGCACATCATCATCGACAGTAAGATGTCGCTGGTTGCCTACACCGAATACGTTTCATCAGAAACGGATGAGGCTCGTGCGAAGGCGCTTGCGGCGCACGTGCAGGCATTGAAAGTACACATCACCAACCTCTCCGGCAAAAAATATCCGGAGTTGAAGGACATGGATTCTCCCGACTTTGTGTTCCTGTTTATACCCGTTGAACCCGCGTACTTAGTCGCGGCCGAACATAGCCCAGCAGTATTCCAGGACGCCTACGAAAAGCGGATCGCTATCGTGACCGCTACGACTCTGTTGCCTGTTCTGCGCGTGATCTCAAACCTGTGGACCATCCAGCGCCAAAACCGAAGCACACTTCTGCTGGCGCAGCAGGCGACCCGTGTCTACGACAAGTTACGGGTGTTCGTAGAGAAGATGGACAAGCTTGGAAATCAACTCTCTACAGTTCAAAAAACTTATGCCGATGGGATGAATACCTTGAGTGGCTCGCATGGCAGCCTGACCAAAACAGTCGACAAGTTTGTGGACTTGGGTGTGAAAGTGGTTAAGCGTCTACCTGCGTCAGCGACCGTGGCTGACGATGACTTCGATACTGATACTGAGGTCGTTGCTATCGAAGAAGCTGCAAACGAATGAACAGTCAACCATTGAGGATGACATCACCACCCACTTCTCCGATGTCTTGGCCCAACAAACCAATATGACAAAAGACTCGCAATGGAAACCACAGCGGTGAGCCCTTAGCGGGCTGAATTGCGCAGTATTAGAGCCTCACTCCCCTTCTCCGATACGAGCTACAAGAGGGGCGGGTAATGACATCGCCATCCAGCGCGCTCAGTGGGCGGCCAGGAGCCTTCCGTTGCCCAAGCCAAAGCCGACCCCCTCCTTGACAAGATCGCGGCCTTGAAAGCCAAGATGCAGGAACTCATGGAAGTCGAGGTACCGCTAAACGAAACACCCCATAAACAGATCTCGCTAACCGATCCCGATGCTCGCTCAATGAAGACACGCGGAACAGGGATGGTCAGGGCGCAGGCATTCAATCAACCAAGCCAAGGCCATCAGACGGGAGCCGCGCGGAATGCTCGCCACACACAAGTTGATCGATCGTTCCACCCGAAACCGGAGCCGAAATCGGCTGCATGGATTCAGGTCGAACGTACATGGCCTCGACTGTCGGATCGACGTCTTCGAGCTGGTGATTGCTGAGAGCGTCCACCATTTGCAGCAATTGCTCGACGGTGCCGCCAGCGTCCAACCAGTCGGACACGTCGCCCTTCGGCAGCAGCCCTGGAAGGCAGAGCACGTGAACTTCGGCCTCTGCCAGACTCAGCGCCCGACATACCTTGTCGGCGCGCTTGTGTCCCGGTTCGTCGTTATCCGCCAGAATCACTACGCAGCGGCGTGCGAAGGATTCGTTGAGCGCATCAGGCCATTTGCCTGCGCAGTCGGCGTTGCAGATTGCTACCAGCCCCAGCGATTCCAGGCGCACTACGTCCTTCTCGCCCTCCACGACAAACACTGGCGTATCCCATTGCGCATCCAGCAATTGCGGCCGGTGGAAGGGAACCTGACGCACGCCCTTTACCGATGACATCCAGCCGCCTTTTCCGTCGGGGCCGCGCTGGTAGAAGCTCTTTGGTTCCAAGCGGACAACCTGAAACAGAACGTCGCCGTCCTCGTCGGTGTAGTCATAACAAGTCGACATGGGGCGGCTGGTCGGTTGGACATTAGGACTTTCAGGACATGGTGCCGGCTGCTTTTCTTTTAAACCGTGCTGCTCAAGCCAGCCCATTTGCTCGGCCCGACTTGCGATGCCGGTTTTCCAAGCAATCAAATCCAATACTCCACCTCCGACCCCAGCTTCGTGCGAGTGCCATACCCCTTTTTTCAGGTCTACGGCAAGGGATCAACACCAACACTGATCGGCGTAAGAAGGTCGGCCAGGTGAACGGCCACAGACCATTTGCTTCCACCGCACAATGGCGCTAGAACGCGGAAGCCCCGTAGCTCTCGATCGAGCATATGGGTGACGTGGTGTGCTTCGGCGAGGCCGCAGGCCAGGGTCAAACCATGGCCGACCCACGCCGCAATGGTGGCTATTGCCAGAAAAACAAGGCAACAAAACTTGGATATCGATTTCACCACCGAATACTGAATTTTAAATTTTACGCTTTTACACCGACTATTCCGCTGTTACCGGTGTGATTATTTTCTTGCTATTTCTTCGACTGCTCAAAACGGTAGTGACAGTAGCACCGATAGCAATACCTTTTTGCGAAACAGATAATCGCCTGATATCTACAAGTCATTGATTAAATTGAAAATTATAAAAATCAGCGTTTGAACCCCGCGATTATTTTTCCTGAAAAACAAGTCACCAAGTCACACAAGAACACTTAGGGACTTAGTTTTTGAGCCATTTCAATGAGAGTTGTTTTCATTTAGAAAACTCTATCCTTTTCAGCCTCCCTACCCAATATATATAAATAATTATTAAATATTTATTTATATATAAGAAAGAGTAGCCAGAAGTAGCGACACAAGATTCAGCCCTGCGGATGCAACCGAGCCCTTCCTGCCAGATCCTTGCAGGCAATCAGGAACCTTCGGCCAGCCTTCAGTCGGCCGTTGTTTCGTTCGTGCTTCAGCCCTAGCGTGCGGCTAGGGCTTCGTCGCGTTTATTGCTCACTCAAGGTCAACGTCTGTGCCCTCCTTGACCACCGCGTGGCTAAGCAGGATGCTGCTGATCGCCGGGCGGTCGCCGACCGTGCTGTTCCAGTTCGGCGCAAAGACTTGACGCGCCTCGGCGCTGTGCGGCAGGCCGAAGTAGGCGGTCAGCCGCGTGCCCTCCCCCCGGTTCACTCAGGTCGCACAGCGGCGGCTGTAGACGGCATCGACGATCAGGGGCAGGACGCCCCGTAGGCGGCGAGGCAGGACTAGTCATGGAGGGTGGGCATGAGACCTCCAACAGGTATGAGGGGGGCTTGGGCACGGCAGAAAATCCGAATTGCCCCCTTCATAGTTCAGAAGTGAGCGGGACGGCTGACCTAGTCAGGGACTGCGGTACAGTAAAGGGCCAGTTCGCGGTAAACCGTAGCCTACCCGACGCCGAGCGCTTGGCGATCTCGACCTTAGTCACGCCCTCACCCGCCAGGCGCAGTATGGCGCGCGTTTGTCCTCATGGATTGGCTTACGCCCCTTGTACTTGCTGACCTTCTGCGCTTTGTCGATCCCTTCGAACTGCCACTCCAGCATCATTTCCCGCTCAAACTGGGCAGGCGGGCATCCAGGGTATGGGGGCCTCCCGTGTCGGGTGGAGGTGTAGTTACGCCGGTTTAGTGAAGCAGCTTGAAGATCAGGGCCATGATCCCGCCCATGGCACCGAACAGCCCTGCCGCTACCACACCACTCGGGCTGTTGAACTCGCCGACGCGGAACAGATAGGCCAACTGGCGGACAATCAGGCGCAAGGCCGGGTCGTCGAGGATCAACTCGGTGTCAAGGTGCTGGACGTCGGCTGTGAATTCGTCAAGGCCTTAGTGCAGGGCGCGGATCAGCGGAACCGGATTGCAGGCGCCCTGCTGGACGATGACGGCCACATGGTTGCTGGTCATGGCAGCTCTCTCGGGGGTTGGGCTGCGATGGGTTACAGCAAGGCCCGGCTGTCGGGCCTTGCTCAACAGGGTCTCGGAGCTGGTCGGCAGCGCGCCGATGTTGTCGGGAGGGACGTGGTCGAGGACCAGCACCATGGTCTGCTGCTGGTCAGAGGAGAACCGGACGCTAGACATAGGGGGTGACGCTCTCAAACAGCAGAACAGTTCCGGTCGATTCAGCAGGGTACCTTCTCAACTACGACATAGGCCGCGCTCTTTGACGAATGCCACGACGCCGTCGATATACCCTCCATAGTCTTGCGCGGCAAGGTACGCGCGAACGGAAAGTGGGATGGGGTTCATACGTCCTCCAGTGGTAGGGGGTTGTTTCGGTTCCACGGAAAAATACAAATAATCGTGTTCCTAGCTATTGCGCGGCAGCGCACTCGGCGCTCAGGGCGCGGGCGTTCGCCAGTTCACGGTAAACAGTGGCCTGCCCGAGGTTGAGTTGCTTGGCGATCGCCGCTTTCGTCGTGCCCTCGTCGGCCAAGCGCAGGATGGCCGCGCGTTTTTCCTCAGCGATCGGCTTGCGCCCCTTGTACTTGTTCTCCTTCTTCGCCTTGGCGATTCCTTCGCGCTGGCGTTCGAGCATCATCTCCCGCTCGAATTGGGCAATCCCCCCTAACACGGTCAGAATCAGCTTGCCGGTGGGCGTGCTGGTGTCCAGCCCCAAATTGAGGATCTTGACCTCAACCTTCTTCAGCTCCAGTCGGCGCAGGGTCTGCAGCAAGTCGGTGATCGAGCGGGCCAGCCGGTCGAGCTTAGTGACCACGAAGGTATCCCCTACACGGGCAAATTCAATGGCCGCTTCCAACTGGGCACGCTGAGCGACGGACGACACCTGTTCCTTAAATACCTTTTCACAGCCGCACCGCTCTAGCTCGCGCAGTTGGGCCTCGAAGCCGGCCTCTTGCTCGATGGTTGAGGTACGGGCATAGCCTATATCCATGGGTTTTCTCCCATATACGTTTAAGACCCTGTGATAGCGCACCTCTCAAATAAATTAACCCACTTATATGAGAGGCTTAGGTAAGGTTTGGTCGGCTATCACAGGGGCCGGCTCTATCTGGAAATTGCCTTGTGTTTTTGTCGCACTAGTGAGTTTTCGCCAATGCTTTGGCGAACAACCCATCCAGGTTGTCGCGTTCCTTCACGGGTCGTATCTGCCGCTATCCAGACTTAGCGCTGTTAATTTTTCCGCGGACAAACCAAATAAGCAGACCGTTTCTTGAGGGACTCAACCCAAGGTACAAAAAAGGCGATCCCCACATATTCGGGATTTCGTGTCGCTCCCTTTTCCGTTGGTACACCTCCCCCTCGATACAACCGATACATTACAGAATCAGCCAACCATATTAATATGTAAGCACAACCACACCAGCACAAAGATACAATCCACAATACAGCCTAGATTATTTAGCGACATCTAAAATTCAAACCGCTATATATGAAAAACAATATAGTAATCGCACACCAATACACCCCACCCACAACTTTTAACCACTACTTTTCCATAAACGCTTAGTACAGACCACTCGACCACTTTCAACCAACCTAAAATCCCATCCGTACATAGTACAACCCACTATAAAATATCACATTTCTTTAAAATAAAACCCTGCCAAGAAACCACGGCAAAATACAGCAATATAGCCCCTGCAAATCCATAAAAAAGCACTCATCAATGCGGGTTAATACGCTCCCCCCAGAAGCAGATGCCCCCTCAATCAAGCAAATCAAACTGAATTTGTTGCCGACTCCCCCCCTGAGAAGTGCGTTTTTGAGCATCAGGACAGGTATCGAGTCAAAAAAATCAGCCACCTATACACCACTACTTTTGAGATCAGCAGCTACGCTTAAAGAGTACTTAAGTACAAATCAAAATAATGAATTTGGGGCGAATATGAATATCAAGGACAATTCCGTCAAACCGAGCTGGGATGCTAATGAGATGACGATGCAAGTAATCAAACCCGACAGCGTCGCCTTTGAGAACCTGACCAAAGTAGCCGCAGTACGCGGCGCCCAGCACCAGCCCGCCACCCTGCTCTACGACTCGCTGGCATTGCGTTACAACCAGGCCAGTGTGGGGGACTTGCTGATGGTGATGCTGCCGAACCGACCGACGGCCAGCAACATGCGCAAAAATATCAATAATCGCGGACTGGCGGAAGGCGACTACCGTCTGTTCCGCCCGATACGTAACGAACACGGCCAGCGCTACCCAAAAAACATGCAGCCTTTTGGCTTGCTGCGCCTCACCAACAAGACCATGCGGACGGTTCAGCCTTTCCAGGTCGACGCGGCGAAAATGGCCCAAGAAGCCGAACAACGTGGGGCTTCGCGCAACCTTCTGCAAGATGAAAACCCAGTAATTCCGCGGCTTGCAGAGGAGATTTCGGCAGAAAATCAAGACCGGGTCAATACTTGAGAGGTAAGGGTTGAATAACGGGTGACCGCCCCAGTTGAAGGACGGCGCCCAAGTTGCACAGCCCGGATTGTCCGGGCTTTTTCCTCTCCATTGTGTATTCGAGACGGCGCCCCTTGATTTTCGAGAGTGCGACCAGGAAACCATATGACCAAACGTCCCTGCACCGCCCGGGAACGGATGACCGCTGACGAACGCATGGCGTTTATCCGCAGGATCGCCGAAACCCACCGCCGCCCCCACCGAGACCTCACGCGATTCACAGGCTATCTGCTTGACACTGTGTCTGGCTGGTTTACCCACTACGATTATCCTCGCCACCGTCACGTATCAGCCCGGGCGATCGACCGTCTGCTGCTGGAACTGGCCTTGGATCACGTCAAACGCAGCAAGTCGGCTGAGGGGGCGTGAGCATGTATCGCTATTATCAGCAATCTGAGCACGACGCCTGGTACCTGCAGCCCAGTAAAGGCGAGACAGCTCTAGTCGAGCTGGCCAAGGCGCAGGGCGCGCAGAAGCTGACCATTCTGGCCGTGAACCAGAACTTCAGCGACGGGAGCGATGAGGATAACCCGCGCAATCGCGACAGGGTCGGCTACCGTGGCCCCTTATACTTCGTCATCGACTGCAAGGACGACCTCGGCCAGGCGATCCACAGCGCCCAGGAATTGGTCGGCAAGCTGACGCGCATGGAGGTGCCGAAGAGCATGCTGCAGGTGTACCTGTCCGGCAGCAAGGGCCTGCACATCCGGGTCAACGAGACACTGTTCACCGGCAAGCGCTTTATTCTGCGCTTGCCGGAGATCTACAAGGAGATGGCGCGCGACCTGTTCGTCATCGGCCTCGACTACTCGGTGTACAGCAGCGGCCGGGGCAACAGTTTCCGCATCGTCAACCTGCAGCACCACGATGGTAAGTACCGCGTCCCGGTCACCGTCGACGAGCTGAATGAACTGACCGTGGACCGCTACCGCGAACTGGTGCAGGGGCCCCGGGAAGTCGAGGTCGATGACCCGCAGGGGCTGGTGGTGCATGAGCTGAAGGCGCTGTTTGACGAGGCGAAGAAGCGCGTCAACGCCAAGCCAAAGCTCACGATCATCGCGTCGTCGGCCGACATGGAAAAGATTCGGGAGCCGGTACCGGCCTGCATCCAGATGTTGTGCGACAGCGAGGCGGTGAAGGCCTCGTCGTCGTTTAACCAGGTGGCCACCCAGCTCGCCAGTTACATCGTCCGCGCCGAGGTGTCGCAGCCGGTCGCCGACAACCTGGCTTCCCGTCTGGCCAGCAGCGCCACGAGCAGCAAGTACAGCACGCCCAAGGCTCGCCGCGATCACATCGAAGCGCAGATCCGTTACGTCGAGCACACCCCGAGCTCCAGCTTCAGCTGCTGCGCGAGCCGTGCGCTGCTGCGTGAAACCCCCTGCGAGTGTTGCGCGATGGCAGAAAGGACCAACCAGGACGGCGACTTTAATTCGGGCTTCAGCGCCGAGGTCGCGTCCGACGGCTACTTTATCAAGCGCGGCGAAGGCAAGCGGTGGATCACTAACTTCACCCTGCAACCGCTCGCCGTTTTCATGAGCGCGCCACAGGATGGCACCCTTCCCCGTCGGATCCGCACGCGGATGAGCGTACTGATGTACGGGGTCGAAATCGCCCAGATCATGTTCCCAGAATCCGCCTACCTCAGTCGCACGGAGTTTCTGCATGCGATTAAAGGGATTCGAGACCTAACCTTTCAGGGCTGCGACAACGATGTGCAACGGATCAAATTTACGGTCGCTCAGGAGTATCCGTATGTGAAGGAAGTACTCGGGGTCTACACCGCCGGGGTTCACCTAGACTTTGTCGACAACAGCCCCATGTTTACTTATGTCGAACCCGGCATGAGCATCAACTCGAACAAGGTGTGTGACACCCATCAGTTTTCCGGCAACCTACTGGCGCGGCCCTATTTTGCCAATACCGATATGTGCGAGAAGGGGGATAAGGATGTAGATGAAGTGCTGTATCGCCTGCTCAAAATCACCCAGAAGCACGAAGTTGGAATGATGATCGGCTGGTGCATCGCGGCGCACTTCAAGGCCCACTTCATGCACCTTTACGGCCAGTTCCCTATCCTCTCGCTGTGGGGCAGCGCCGGCTCGGGCAAGTCAATGTCCGCCGGTCTGATCACTTGCCTCAACGGCACCGACTACATGTCCCAGGACGCTGGAGTGAGCGCCCCATCGACCTCGCCTTTCGGCATGCTCGATTACCTGTCCAACACCACCACCGTGCCGCGTATCATCGAGGAATTCAATAAGTCCAAGATGACCCATACCGCTTACACGGACGTTGGCGAGCGGCTCAAGCAGGCCTGGAACGGTGAGGCCACCCTCAAAGGACGACTCAGCCAAGGCAGCCTCGGCCGAAAAAATGCCGAAGTCATCGCTATCCCGTTATCGGCGCCGATAATTGTAATTTCTGAGCAGGAGATCGAGATGCCAGCGATCCAAGAGCGCAGCATTCGCGTCCATCTGACCAAGAGCAAGCGCAAGCAGGGTGGCGATCATTTTCGCCTAGCCAAGCAAAACCGCCATCATCTGAGACGCCTCGGCAAGCTCATCATGGACAGAGCCCTGACCACGCCCCTTGATGAGGTTGAGCGGCCGATGGACAAGGCCGGCGACCTGCTGCCAGCAAACATGGATGACCGCCCTCGTTACTCACAGCAAGTCATCCTGGTAGGACTATGGATTCTGAAAGATGTTTGCATGCAAATGCAGCTGCACGCTTCCCTGGCTGAGCTGGAGAAGGCGATCAAAGTCGTAATGAGCTGTTATGAACGGGATGGCGACGCTTACGTGCAGAGCGAGATCGACCTGGTCCTGCAGAAAATTGCGGTGATCGTCGCCATCTCGCGCAGCGTCGAAGAATCCAAGATCGGCACAGTCTACCTGTCCGAGGGCTTGCAGTATGCGGTCACCCCCGAACACCTGATTCTCGACCCAGTGTTGTCGCATGCAATCTACACCCGCTATTGCAGCGTCGACGAGCGCAGTACCCCAGTGATTGGCAGCAACACGCAGTTCGTCAAGCTGATCCATGAGGAATCCTACTTTGTTAAGCTCGAGCCACATGCCGGCATGGCCGGGGGCCGTCCTGTGCTGTTCCTGTCATTGAAGATGATGAAGCTCAAGGGCATCGACATCAGCCTGCTGGGTTGGGGAGACGAAGCATGCAAACGCTAACTTTGACTGAGAATTTCCAATGGGGCGGCATTGTTTGCTACCCAGCGCTCGCCCCGTGTGTGCTTCGGGACAAAACACCTTTCACGTCAAAAGTGCAAGAACCGAGCCTCTGCGCGCGTAACCAGCAGTTCAGATTTCTTCTTCAGTCGGGCAGCAGAAAATCAATACCGGCAATGGGAGCTTCCCTGCGTTATATCAGCATGAGCACAAGAACGGGAAACCCTAACTTGATACACGCCACCAGCAAAAACTGGAACGAAGCTACCTATGGTTGTGGCGTATACACCCAGCTCAACCTAACGCAGAAGGTCTATGCGCTTGACGACGAACTGACCATGGTCGGGAAGCCGATGACAGGTGCTGTATGAACACAGCCTTCCTACTAATGGCCCAGTACAACGGCCAGGCAATCATTCCGCTTGAGCGCGTCTGCGGTGACTACTTCAGCCACCTGACGCCGGAAAAGCTGAAGATGAAGGTGGCCGCCGGCGATATCGACCTGCCGCTAGTACGATTGGAAAGCAGCCAAAAGTCAGCACGGGGCGTGCACTTGAACGACCTAGCCGCATATCTCGACGCGCAGCACCTCAAGGCCAAGATCGAGCACGACAAGCTCATGGGCAGAGGGCTACGACGGGCTTCATAATCTCTCAAGGGCCTCGATCGTGGGGCCCGCAACTATCCGTTCCAGCCACGGCCAGCCCTTGTAAGGGTCGCCGTTTCCCTTCAGATGTGTGTATCGACGCATCGAGTTCCAATCCCGGTGGCCAGATACAGCGGCGACTTTCGGAATATCCCAACCCATTTCGAACAACCGACTAACCCCATCGTGACGCAGGTCGTGGAAGTGAAGATCCTCGATTTCGAGGAAGGCTGCGGCCCTGGTGAACGACGCCGACACTGAACGGGCGTTGTACGGAAACACTTCTTCAGCGACCTTCGGCATCGACTGCAGGATTCGCCAGGCTTCGTCGGGCACATGACACCACACATCGTTGCCGTACTTCTGCCCAGGATTTTTCATGTCGGTGATTAGAACCGCCTGACGCTCTTCATCTATAGCGTCCCAACGAATACGCGTGATCTCTTCCTGCCGCCGCGTGGAGAACAGCGCGAAGGCAGTCACTCGCACCATGTCGATCTGTTGCTTGTGCCGGTCGCGCATGGCGCAAAAGTACTCGAGGATCCTGTCCATCTCAGCCAACGTTGGCCGGCGGTCACGTTCCTTACTCCTAGACACGCCCCCCATCTTGCGCAATACCTTGCGTGCATCCGGCATGGCCATCGGATCAATGTCATAACCCCAGGCAGGACGAGCGACTGACAGCACCGCACCGAGATGCGCGAGGTCGTTGCCCACAGTCTGTGGCTGAATCCCGTCGCTCAGCATGCGATCGTGGGCGTACTCGACCAGTTTCTGGCTCGTGATGTCCTTGTCTTCAAGCTTGCCCAGCCAGGTTTCGCCGATAGCCTTCAGGGTGGCGCGCTTGGTCTTGCCCAGCGGCCGGAGTTTTTCGTAATCCTCCAGATAGCGCTCGATCATCTCCTTGACCGTTACGCCTTTGCGATTGGCCTTGGCAATCGCACCAGGTTCCGCCATCTCAGTCTCGCGCCGCTTGAGCCAAGCCTGGGCCGTGGTCTTGCGGTCGAAGGTCTGGCTTTCCTGATAAACTGTCACACCCTTTTGCATGATGCGGATCTGTGCGGTGTACGCTGCAGAGCCATCCTTGCGCTTGCGAACGGTAATTGATCCCATGGATTTTGCTACACGAGTGGTTTGCGTTGCTACATTGTAGCAAGGACTTCTCAAAATTAAGCAAAAACCGTAGTAAACCGCAGCGAATGAGAAGTAGCTAAATGTTTATGAAACCAGCAGAAAACCTAGCATCCCCAGCAGATCCGGTATCTAGGAGATTTTCTGTTGCGCCCATGATGGATTGGACCGATCGTCATTGCCGTTTTTTCCTGCGCCTACTCTCCAAGCACGCCCTCCTCTACACAGAAATGGTCACCACCGGCGCGCTGCTCAACGGCGATCACGACCGCTTCTTGCGTCACAACGAAGCCGAGCACCCGCTCGCCCTGCAACTCGGCGGCAGTGTGCCGCTGGACCTGGCGATGTGCGCGCGTATGGCGCAGGAGCACGGTTACGACGAGGTGAATCTTAATGTCGGCTGCCCGAGTGATCGGGTGCAGAACAATATGATCGGTGCGTGCCTGATGGGGCATCCGCAGTTGGTGGCCGATTGTGTGAAGGCGATGCGTGATGCGGTGTCGATTCCGGTGACGGTGAAGCATCGCATCGGAATCAACGGGCGGGACAGTTACGAGGAGTTGTGTGATTTCGTCGGCACGGTTCGGGATGCCGGGTGCACCAGTTTTACGGTGCATGCGCGGATTGCGATTCTGGAGGGGTTGTCGCCGAAGGAGAACCGCGACATTCCGCCTCTGCGTTATGACGTGGCGGCGCGGTTAAAGACGGATTTTCCGGAGCTGGAGATTATTCTCAACGGCGGGATCAAGACGCTGGAAGCCTGTCACGAACATTTGCAGACGTTCGATGGCGTGATGTTGGGTCGTGAGGCCTATCACAACCCTTATGTGATGGCCGAGGTGGATCAGCAACTGTTCGGCAGTACAGCGCCAGTGATCAGCCGGGCCGAGGCGCTGGCGAAGTTGCGGCCTTATATTGCCGCGCATATTGATGCGGGCGGCTCGATGCACCACATCACTCGGCATGTGCTGGGGCTGGGCACCGGGTTTCCGGGGGCGCGGAAGTTTCGGCAGTTGTTGTCGGTGGATATTCACAAGGCTAAAGAGCCTTTGGTGTTGCTGGACCAGGCGGCGGAGTTGCTTGAGGGGCGTTAACGGTCGCTTGGGTTGAACCTGTGGTCTGATTTGGCATCGTATTTATCGATACTGCGCCCCGCCATTCAAACAGCCGTTTTCAGGTTGTTGCCGCTGGGGCCCTCGATACGTACACGCACCCTTGAGTGGCTGTCAGCGCTCGGGTAATGTCATTAGACCCATAGGACAGAGCACGCCCATGACTTCCAAGCTGGAACAACTCAAACAAATGACCACCGTGGTTGCCGACACCGGCGACTTCGAAGCTATCGCTCGCGTTAAACCCGTGGACGCTACCACCAACCCTTCCCTGCTGCTGAAAGCGGCGGCCATTCCCGGTTATGCCGAGTTGCTGAACGCTTGCGTCAGCGACTGCAAGGGCGATGTGGGCCTGGCCAGCGACCGTTTTGGCGTTGCGGTAGGGCAAGAGATTCTGAAAGTGATCCCTGGCCGTATTTCCACCGAAGTGGATGCGCGCCTGTCGTTCGACACTGACGCCGTATTGAAGCGTGCGCACCGTCTGATCGAGCTGTACGACAAGGCCGGCATTGGCCGTGACCGCGTGCTGATCAAGATCGCTTCCACCTGGGAAGGCATCCGCGCTGCCGAAATTCTGGAAAAAGAAGGCATTCAGTGCAACCTGACGCTGCTGTTCTCGTTCGCTCAGGCAGCGGCATGTGCTGATGCAGGGGTGTTCCTGATTTCGCCGTTCGTGGGTCGCATCTACGACTGGTACAAAAAGGCCAACGGCAACGACTACACCGGCGCGGATGATCCGGGCGTGCAGTCGGTGACGCGCATCTACAACTACTACAAGGCCAATGACTACAAGACCGTGGTCATGGGCGCGAGCTTCCGTAACCTGAATCAGATCGAGCAGTTGGCCGGTTGCGACCGTCTGACCATCAGCCCGGATCTGATTGATAAGCTGGCGGCGGACACTGGCAAGCTGGAGCGCAAATTGGCGCCGGGGCAGGCTGGTGAAGCTCGTTTGAGCTTGAATGAAGCGCAGTTCCGTTGGTTGTCCAACGAGGACGCGATGGCGACCGAAAAACTGGCTGAGGGTATTCGTCAGTTCGCTCGCGACCAGGAAAAGCTTGAGGCGTTGTTGCAAGCCAAGCTCTGATCCAATAAGAGCAAATGCAAAAAGGGCGAACCTTGGTGGGTTCGCCCTTTTTTATATGTCGATTTTGGGGCTGCTTCGCAGCCCAGCGGGAGCGAGCTCCCTCGCCACAGGATCAGTGACGCTCGAGGGCGTTCACCAGATCATGGAACGCTTCACGATTGGAGTCGTTCAGGCCCATGAGGATCTTGTGTGCTTCGAGCACTTTGATCCGCACCACTTCTTCGGACTGATCCTGATCTGGCAGGTCGGTCAGGCACTCGGGGCACGGGATCGGGCGGTCAACGATGTTGAACACTTGCTCGAAACCCATGGACTGCAGCAGACGAGTGATGTCTTCGTGGGTGGTGACAACGGTCGGCAGCAAGCCGACCTTTTGCCGCGACAGGATCGACAGCTTGGCCAAAAGGCCAAGGGTGGTGCTGTCGATGCTGCGGGTTTCGGTCAGGTCGATCACGATTGCGTTGAAGTTCAACGCCGTGAAGATCCGCTCAATAGTCGCATCCAACGCCGAACACAGGGTCAGGCGAACTTCACCGACGAACTTCAGGACGAAGGTGCCATCCTGCTCGGCGAACTGGATTCTACCGGTACTCATTAAAGATTCCTGCTCAACACCAACAGGGCGATATCATCCGGCATCTCCCCTAGCGTGGCCAATCCAAAAACCTGCCGCAGACCATCCAGGCTGCCGCCCGCTGCCTTGACCCGTTGGGGCAAAGCCGCTTCTTTTTCTTTGAGTGTAGGTTCTGGCAAAAGGTCCAGAATGCCATCGGACATCAGCGTCAGGCTGAACGTCGGCGGCAGCTCCAGTACGTGGTCTTCGTAGGTGGCTTCATTGAAGAGGCCCACCGGCAGACCACGCCCTTCCAGATAACGAACACTGTCTGGCGTGTACAACACAGGCAACGGCAAATGGCCACCGATGCTATAGGTCAACAAACCTGTCTCCTCGTCGATGACTCCACCGACCATTGTGACGTGTTTACCCAGCTTACAACTGATCAGGCCTCGGTTGATATGACCAAGGACCTCTGAAGGCTTGAATTCCGGCAATGTACCGCTGCGCTTGGATTCGAACAGCAAGCGCGTGGTCATGAACTTCAGCAGCACGGTAACGAAGGCTGAAGAGGCGCCATGACCGGAAACGTCCGCCAGGTAGAAGGCTACCCGACGCTCGTCGACCCGAAAGTAGTCGACGAAATCACCCGACAGGTACAGAGACGGGATGATCTGGTGAGCAAACTGGAACTCGTCGATGGACCAGGGGCTGACCGGCAGCATGTTCATCTGCACCTGGCGACCGGCGTTCTGGTCTTCCTGGAGCAGGTTCAGGCTGGCGGCGAGCTCGCGGTTGGCCTTTTCCAGCTTCTCGCGGTAGCGCTGGTTTTCCAGCAGCAGGCGCGCACGATCCAGGGCCCGGCGCACAGAGTGCTCGAGCACAGCCAGATCTTCGAGAGGCTTGATCAGGTAGTCCGCCGCGCCCAGGCGCAGGGCCTCGACCGCGTCGTTCATCACGCCGGCGCCCGAAACCACGATCACCGGGGTTTGTGGCGACAGCTCGGTGACCTGGCGAATGAGTTCGAGTCCGCCCATCTGTGGCATGCGCAGATCGCAGATGACCAAGTCGGGCTTGTCTTGCTCGAATACCTGAAGACCCTGCTGGCCATTGCTGGCCTGCAAGACGCTGAAACCACTGTCTTCCAAATAGGCGGCGAGGCTCGCGCGCACTACTTCGTCATCATCGATTATCAGCAGCGTGGCACTGGTTTTTGGCATGTGGGCAAACGGCGCCAGAATTAGGTTGGCGTAGCAGGCAGGGGCTTTGTCCCGGCTCACACTACTGGATTCGCTTTCTAGCCTCTCTACTGCACTGTTTTCGAGCGTTTGCCCTACACACAGGTACACCAGAGGTGCCCTTCTAAGGCGCAGACGGTACTCCCATCCGCGGGGCGTTTCAAGCTCACGCCGATGGTCGCTTGACGACTTTCGATTTCAAATCACCGGGAGTTATAAGAACCGGCAAAACCGTAACGTAATGGAAGGTTCAAACCCATGCGTGAAACCGGTCCCGAAAGCCCAAACGAAAGAAGGCGGCCCACTGGCCGCCTTCCTCGTTTTACCGGTCTAGATCAAAAATCGTCTTCGACCTGGCCGTCTTTGACTTTGAATTCGCGGTTCTGCAGGTACGCATTGCGGATGAAGGTGTACTTGTCGCCGGTGATCAGCTTCTCACTCGACAGCAGATTGGCGCGGGTGTCGACAATGTTCAGGCCGAAGATCGAGTTACGCACGGGCACGTCGTTGATGTACGGGTACGGGCCGGTGTAGCCGTCGACATACTTGGACGGCGCATCACGCAAGGTGCTTGGGCCCAGAAGCGGCAGCATCACGTACGGGCCGCTGCCTACGCCCCAGTAACCGAGCGTCTGACCGAAGTCTTCGTCATTGCGTTGCAGGCCCATCTTGGTGCCCACATCGAAGAAGCCCAGCAGGCCGAAGGTGGTGTTGAAGATCAAGCGTGCGGTGTCGACGCCAGCGGCGGCCGGCTTGGCCTGCAAGATATCGTTGGCAAGGTTGGTGACTTCACCGACGTTGCGGAACATGTTGTGGATGCCGTCTTCAAGGAACTGCGGCGTCACGAACTGATAGCCCTGGGCCAAAGGCTTCAGCGCATAGGTGTCGAGTACATCGTTGAACTTGTAGATCGGGCGGTTGATGCTTTCCCAAGGGTCGTCTTCCGAGGCTGCCTGGGCAACGAACGGAACCAGCAATACGCTGGTAAACACACAAAACTGAGCTAGATGATTGCTCCAGCGCATAGAAAAACTCCTTGGATTGTACTGGCACGGGCCCTTGGCCCAAGCGTTAAGCGGGCTAGTATAAGACGGAAAAGCCGCTTTAGGCAGCACCGCGCAAGGCATGATTGTGAGCGATTCACATCAGTGTCACTCAACTGTCACTGTCGCGCCCTAGCCTTGAGGCTATTTCAGGGACGTTGATATGCCGCATGCCGAAACCTTGCCCCACATTGCGCCCAGCCTGACCGCCGTCCTGTTCGGCCTCAGTGGTTGCCTGGTGGATTTCGGTGCCCGCACACGCGCACAGGGCATCCCCTCTGCCATACACGCTGAGGCTACGCCCGGCGCGCTGGATAGCCTGCGCAGCTTGCAAAATCAGCAGATTCCCTGTGCCTGGCTTGATGAACTCCCCCCTGCCCTCAGCCATTCCCTGGCCGTTGCATTGCCTTCATGGATCAAATCCTCGCAACACCTCGAAACAAACAATCCATGGCCGGCGCCGCACGCCTGCTGGCAAGCCTTGATGACGTTGAATGTTGAACGACTGGAGGGTTGCGTGCTGGTCAGCGGCGAACCACGATTGCTGCAAGCGGGGCTCAATGCCGGATTGTGGACGATCGGGTTGGCGTCCTGTGGCTCACTCTGCGGCCTGGCGCCCAACGAATGGCAGGCGCTGACTCAGCAGGAACGGGAATTCAAACGCGGCAAGGCAACGGTGCAACTGTTCAGTCTGGGTGTGCATTCGGTGATCGATCACCTCGGTGAACTCGACACCTGCCTGGCCGACATCAGCCTGCGCCGGCTCAAGGGCGAAAAGCCCTGATCGAGATCATGCAGGTTACGCGCGAGTGGATTAATCTAAAGGTCAAGCCATAGACTTTTGGCATGCTGCTGCGGTCTATGCCAGTGCCTATCGATAAAAGGAAGAACGCCATGCCTGCCCGCGAACTGCAACAACAACTCAATACTCTGCGCGAGCAATTGGAACAGAATCCACCGCTGACCGAAGCCGAGCGCGAAGACCTGCACGCGCTGATGCAACAGATCGAACTGGAACTGGAGCTCGAAACCAAAACCCAGGACTCCAGCCTCGCCGACAATGTGAACCTGGCCGTTGAACGCTTCGAAATCGAACACCCGACCCTTGCCGGCACCTTGCGCAACATCGTGCAAGCCCTGGCGAATATGGGGATCTGAACCCCGAATACGCAAAAGCCCCGCTAGTGATAGCGGGGCTTTTTTGTTTCTGCGACCTGAAATGCAATCCATTGTAGGAGCGAGCCTGCTCGCGATGGCTGAGTGTCAGTCAACATCAATGTTGAATGTGCTGGACTCATCGCGAGCAGGCTCGCTCCCACAGTGGTTCTTTATTGGCGGACCAGACGGTGGTTTGGCAGTTGAACGGTTTCAGTGCTGCGATACGGGTTGATGTCCAACCCACCGCGCCGCACATACCGCGCATACACCGTCAATTTCTCCGGTTTCAACAACCGTTGCAGGTCGAGAAAGATCCGCTCCACGCACTGTTCGTGGAAGTCGGAGTGCTGACGGAAGCTCACGATGTATTCCAGCAAACTCGCGTGATCCAGCGCCGCGCCACGGTATTCCACCGCCACGCTGCCCCAGTCCGGCTGACTGGTGACCGGGCAGTTGGATTTGAGCAAATGACTGTGCACGCTCTCTTCCACAATGCGCGATTCATCGCAACGCAGCAGTTCCGGACGCGGGTGTTCATAGTTGCTGACGCTGATGTCCAGATCATCAATGCACACACCCGGCAACGCCACGACGCCTTCAGCCTCGACGTCCCTCAGGCTACGAATCCGCACGCCGACCGGTTTACCGGCAGCGGCCGACAGGTCTTTCGCCAACGTCGCTTCGAGGCTCGCGGTGTCGGCAAACGGTGTCTGGTTCAGGGAGTTGAGGTACAGCTTGAACGACTTCGATTCGATGATATTCGGCGAATCCGCCGGGATACTGAACTCGCCAATCGCCACCACTGGCTTGCCGGACGGCAACAGCCACGACAGTTCGAAGCAATTCCAGAAATCCACGCCCTTGTACGGCAGGGTTTCAGCCGTCAGGCCCAGCTCGGCCCATTTCGCGGTGCGCGGGATCGGGAACAGCAAGGACGGCGTGTAGGTGGCGATGTATTCGCTGGATTTGCCCAGCGGCGAGTGTTCGGCTGCGGGATGCATGTCGGAAACCTGACTGAAGAATCAGCGGATTCTACCAGCCTTTGCTCCCGCCTTTGAGTGCTTACTGACTGACAGTCATCTTGCCGACCATGCCGGCCTGGTAATGACCGGGGATGTTGCAGGCAAATTCCAGATTGGTAGCCTTGGTGAAGGTCCAGGTCAGCTCGGCGGTTTTGCCCGGCTCGACGAGCACGCTATTGGGGTCGTCGTGTTTCATTCCATGCTCCATACCGGCCATGGCGCCGTGGTCCATTTCCTTCATGCCTGTAGGCATCAGCATGCCGCTCTGCTGCATCTTCATCATTTCCTGCTGATGTTTGGCGTGCATCGCCGCGTCACCGAGGTTGAATTCGTGCAACAACTGGCCTTTATTCACCAACACAAAACGAACCGTCTCACCGGCCTTGATATCAATCGCCTTGGGCGTGAACGACATGTCGCCCATGACGACTTCAACGCTGCGAGTCGCCTTGGCCGCCGGGGCCGGCTGGCCGAAGTCGTAGGTATGCGCCGGGGAAGCCCACGCCGGCGAGCTCAACGCCAGCAAACACGCAACGCGCACCAGTGATTTGCGCAAAAACATAGTCGTACTCCAACAAGATAAGGTTCAGCCTGTGGAAAACTCTAAACTGCTGCGACTGCCCGCAACCTGACAGCCAGATTACAACTTTGTCAGGTTGACCTGTATTAACGCCACCCACGGTATAAAGCGTTCGCTCCATTTACCTCGAGTCGCCCATGAAACTGCTGATCGTCGAAGACCAACCGAAAACCGGCCACTACTTGCGCCAAGGCCTGACCGAAGCCGGTTTCAATACTGAACTGGTGGCGGACGGCAGCACCGGCCAGCAACTAGCGTTGTCCGGCGATTACTCGCTGTTGATCCTTGATGTGATGCTGCCCGGTCGCGATGGCTGGGAGATTCTGCAAGCGGTGCGCAGTGCCGGCCTCGACACGCCGGTACTGTTTCTGACAGCGCGCGACGCGGTGGAGGACAGGGTCCACGGCCTCGAACTGGGTGCCGACGACTACCTGGTCAAACCGTTCGCCTTCTCCGAACTGCTGGCCCGGGTCCGCAGCCTGTTGCGTCGCGGTAGCGCTACACCTCAAGAAACCAGCCTGCAACTGGCGGACTTGCGTCTGGACCTGATCCGCCGCCGGGTCGAACGCAGCGGTCAGCGCATCGACCTGACGGCCAAGGAATTCGCCCTGCTGGAAATGCTCCTGCGCAGGCAAGGCGAAGTCCTGCCCAAGTCGTTGATCGCTTCCCAGGTCTGGGACATGAATTTCGACAGCGACACCAATGTCATCGAAGTGGCGATCCGTCGTTTGCGCCTGAAGATCGACGATGAGTTTCCGAACAAGTTGATTCACACCGTGCGCGGCATGGGTTACGTCCTTGAAGAGCGCCCCGCCTGATGCGTCGACTTTCGTTAAGCAGTCGCCTGGCGCTGCTGTTTGCGGCGTGCACCGCCGTGGTGTCGCTGTTTGCCGGGGTGTTGTTCAGCCAAGCCAGTGAAGCGCATTTCGTTGAACTCGATCAGCAATTGCTGGACGGCAAATTGATTGGGTTGCGTAGGGCACTTCATGACATTCAGTCGAGTGAAAGCGACGTCAAACTGGCCGATGAATTGAGCCGACAGGCTGATCTGTCGCTGCGGATCACTGGCAGCGACGGCAAGCGCTGGTATGACAGTTCAACGAACCTGCCCCAGGCATTGCCGACCCAACCGGGTTTGTCCACGGTGAGCAGCGAAGGTACCGACTACCGCGTCCTCAACGCTCCGTTGTACCTCGACAAACCTGACTCGCCGCAGTTGACCTTGCTGCTGGACATCACCCATCACCAGCACTTTCTGCAACGCATGCAGCACCTGATCTGGCTGACAGTCGGTTTGTCGGCGCTGGCCACCGCCCTGCTCGGCGCCTGGGCCGCGCGCAGTGGGTTGCGTCCGTTACGGCGCATGAGTACGGTTGCCAGCGGCGTTTCAGCGCAGTCGCTCAATGCTCGCCTGCCCGAAGAAAACATGCCGCCAGAACTCGCGGAAATGGCCCACAACTTCAACGCCATGCTCGGACGCCTCGACGACTCTTTTCAGCGGCTCTCGGCCTTCTCCGCCGACATCGCCCATGAATTGCGCACGCCATTGTCGAACCTGCTGACCCACACCCAGGTCACCCTCACCCGCCCACGCCCCATTGAGGATTATCGCGAAGCACTGCACAGCAATCTCGAAGAACTGCAATGGATGGCGCAACTGGTCAACGACATGTTGTACCTGGCCAAGGCTGACCACGGGTTGTTGATGCCCAAGCGCGAACCGCTGGAACTGGCGGAAGAAGCGGATCTGTTGCTGGAGTTTTTTGCCCCGTTGGCGGAGGACGCTCAGGTCAGGTTGAGTCGTGAAGGCAGTGCGCGCATGGAGGGCGATCGCAGCATGTTGCGTCGGGCGCTTTCCAATTTGCTGGACAATGCGTTGCGGTTTACGCCAATCGAAGGCGAGGTTCGGGTGCGGATTGTTGATCAGCCTAAGGGGTTGAGCTTGACGGTGGAGAACAGCGGCGACGGAATTGACGGGGCGTTGCTGCCGCGTTTATTTGATCGCTTCTACCGGGCTGATCCGGCGCGTCAGGAAGGCAGTAGTGAACATGCAGGACTGGGATTGGCGATCACTCAGTCAATCATCCGCGCCCATGGCGGCCAGATTCGTTGCGAATCGGATAACGGGTGGACGCGGTTTGTGATTGAGTTGCCAAAGGGAGAATGAGGCCAGCAGGTCTGGCCCCTTCGCGAGCAAGCCCGCTCCCACATTAGATCTGAGTCAACTCGGTCAAGTGTGGGAGCGGGCTTGCTCCGGGCGGCGTTCCGACGAAAGCGGTGTAACGGCTTACGAATACCGCAACGCGGTAGCCGGCTCGACTTTCGCCGCACGCCATGCCGGGTAAACGGTGGCGAGGAAGCTCAGTATGAACCCGGCGGAGCAGATCAACACCACATCCGCCCCCTGCAGTTCGGACGGCAAGTTACTGACGAAGTACACGTCTGAACTGAAGATGTGCTGCCCGCTGACCCGCTCCATCCAGCCCACCAGTTCACTGACGTTCAGCGCCGCAATCACGCCAAGCACGCCACCAATCAACGTACCGACAACCCCGATCACGGTGCCCTGCACCATGAAGATCGCCATGATCTGCCGCGGCGAAGCGCCAATGGTCCGCAGGATCGCGATGTCCGCGCCCTTGTCGTTCACCACCATGATCAGGGTTGCGATGATGTTGAACGCCGCCACCGCGACGATCATCAGCAACAGCAAACCGATCATGGTTTTTTCCATCTTCATCGCACTGAACAGACTGCCCTGTGTGTGAGTCCAGTCATCAGCCTTGTAAGCGGTGCCCAGCCCGCCAGCAATATCGCTGGAAACCTTCGGCGCAGCGTACAAATCCTTTACCGCCAGGCGCACGCTCTGTACCTGATTCGGAGCCCAGTGCTGCATCTGCGCGGCATCGGCCACGTGGATCAGCGCCATGGAGCCGTCCAGCTCGGCGCCAACCTTGAACACGCCGACCACGTTCAACCGCTGCATGCGCGGGGTGATGCCGCCCGGTGCAGTGCTGACTTCAGGCACGATCAGGGTGATCTTGTCGCCAACGTTCAAGCGGAAGCGGCGTGCCGTGATCTCGCCGATCACCACACCAAACTCACCCGGCTTCAAGGCATCGAGACGGCCCTGAACAATGTGCTGGGCAACGATCGACACCTTGCCTTCGAGCGCCGGATCGACGCCACTGACCTGAATCGGCTGCATCGTCCCCTTGTAGGACAGCATGCCTTCCATCTCAGTGAACGGCACGGCGGCCGTCACTTCAGGATTCTTCATGGCGGCAGCAGCGACGGGCTGCCAATCGTCGATCGGATTGACGCCGACGATAGTCGCGTGAGGCACCATGCCGAGGATGCGCGAGCTCATTTCACGCTGGAAGCCGTTCATCACCGACAGCACCACGATCATCGCCAGCACGCCCAGGGCGAGGCCGATCATCGAGGTCATCGAGATGAAGGAAACAAAGCGATTGCGGCGCTTGGCGCGGGTATAGCGCGCGCCGATAAAGATCGATAACGGTCTGAACATTCGCTGGGCACCGTATAAAAATAAAAGACCCGACGCACTGTTCAGTACGTCGGGTTTCGGCCAATCAGATGGGCGTCAGGTAACCTTCCTGCAGATGCAGGACGCGATCCATCTGGCGGGCCAGGTTCATGTCGTGAGTCACCACCAGGAACGCCGTGCGCATCGAGGTGCTGAGTTCCAGCATCAAATCCTGAATGCCCTGGGCGGTGTGGGAGTCGAGGTTGCCAGTCGGCTCGTCGAGCATCACCAGGCCTGGCTTGTTCACCAGGGCGCGGGCGATGGCTACACGCTGACGTTCGCCACCGGACAACTCGGCCGGTTTGTGTTCCAGGCGATGACCCAGCCCTACCCGCTCCAGCAATGCCGTCGCACGCTGACGCGCTTGCGGGATGGCCGTCTTGCCGATCAGCAGCGGCATGCAGACGTTTTCCAGCGCGGTGAACTCAGGCAGCAAGTGGTGGAACTGGTAAACGAAACCCAGCGATCGATTGCGCAGCAAACCGCGAGCCTTTTCGTTCAGCGCCGAGAGCTCTTCACCGGCCAGCCAGACGCTGCCCTTGGTCGGTGTATCGAGGCCGCCCAGCAGGTTGAGCAAGGTACTTTTGCCCGAGCCCGAGGTACCGACAATCGCCACGCGCTCGCCCGGATGCAGCTCCAGTTGCAGACCGGCCAGAACCTCTACCGACTCCGGGCCTTCCTCGTAGGATTTGCCCAGGTTGCGGCAGCTCAAGATTGCTTTATCACTCATGCCCAACTCACTCATAACGTAGCGCCTCCGCAGGCTGGGTGCGCGCGGCACGCCAGGCTGGATACAGGGTGGCGAGGAAACTCAGGACCAACGCGGCGGCGCAGACCATCAACACATCCTGGCTCTGCACTTGCGACGGCAGGTAATCGATAAAGTACACGTCGGCATTCAGGAATTTGTGCCCGATCAGCCCTTCGAGGGCCGAGATCGCGGCGCTGACGTTCAACGCGGCGAAGATCCCGACCACGGCGCCGATCAGCGTACCGACCACACCAATGACGGTGCCCTGCACCATGAAGATCGCCATGATCGAACCCGGCGTGGCGCCAAGGGTGCGCAGAATCGCGATGTCGCCCTTCTTGTCGTTCACCACCATCACCAGCGTGGAAATGATATTGAACGCGGCAACGGCAACGATCAGCAGCAACAGCAAACCGATCATGGCTTTTTCCATGCGGATCGCCTGATACAGATTGCCGTGGGTGCGCGTCCAGTCGCGGGCATAGAAATGGTCTTCGCCGAGTTGCTGGGCGATGGTCCACGCGACGCGTGGCGCCTGGAACAGGTCGTCGAACTTCAGGCGGATGCCCTGGACCTGATCCGGCTTCCAGCGATGCAGCTTGGCCAGATCCTGCAGATTGGTGATGCCCAGATAGCCGTCCAGCTCACCGGCGCCGACATGGAAGATGCCGACCACGGTAAAGCGTTTCATGCGCGGGAACATCCCGGCCGGGGTCACGGTGACTTCCGGCGCCACAAACGTCAGCTTGTCGCCGATCGCCGCACCCAACTTGGCCGCGGCCTTGTCACCGATGACGATGCCGAAACTGCCCGGCGCCAGGTCGTCGAGTTTGCCCTGCTGCATGAAGTTATCAATGATCGAGACCTGCCGTTCCAGCGCAGGGTCGATGGCATTGAGCAGGACTTTGGAGACCTTGCCGTTGTTGGTCAGCAACCCCTGCATCTGGGTAAACGGCGCCACGGCCGTCACCTGCGGGTTCTGCTTGACCTTGGCGGCCAGGCTTTTCCAGTCACTGATTGGATCACCGGACTCGATGGTCGCGTGGGGCACCATGCCCAGCACGCGGGTGCGCATCTCATGATCGAAGCCGTTCATGACCGACAGCACCACGATCATCACGACCACGCCAAGGGCGAGTCCGATCATCGAGGTCAGGGAAATGAATGACACAAAATGATTGCGACGCTTTGCACGGGTATAACGCGTGCCAATAAATACGAAGAGAGGTCTGAACATGTCGGGGCTTGTTCGGAGGGAAAAGGAACGTCCTTGTGGCGGGGGTCGATAACCAGCTTTACACTCAGACCACCGCCGCTACCATGGGTTCGCCATGTCGACATTAGATGAAGAAGATCGCCGCGAATACTACCGTATCGAGGACACGATCGCACTGGAAATTCGGCCCCTGTCCGCTCCCGAAGCCGCAGGCCAGGAAGTGTTGCAGGATGCTTCCCCTCTGTTCAACTTGCTCAGCGAACTGCACCTGAGCGAATTCGAGTCACAGCACCTGCTGCGCCAGATCAGTGAGCGCGACCGGAACCTCGCTGCGTTCCTGAAATCCCAGAATAAACGCATCGATTTACTCAGCCAGGTGATCGCAATCACCGTGCTCGGGCAGATCGGCGAGCCGCAGCCGGTGATCATTTCCGAAGGCGGGATCGAATTTCAGCATCCGACGCCCATTGCCGAGGACGCGCACCTGTCGGTCAAACTGGTACTGATGCCGCAAGCACTCGGACTCTTGTTGCGGGCTCGCGTCACCCATTGCGATCGCAAAGGCGACGGCTATGACGTCGGCACCGAGTTCGAATACCCGACCGATGCCCAGCGCCAATTGCTGGCCCGCTACATTTTGCAGAAGCAGGCCCAGGAACGACGTCTGGCCCGCGAACAAAACGAATCAGGCATTTAATTTAAGGAAGAACCGTGACTCTCATCTACGGCCATCGCGGCGCCAAGGGCGAAGCACCGGAAAATACGCTGACCAGCTTTCAGCAATGCCTCAAGCACGGCGTGCGCCGCTGCGAACTGGACCTGCACCTGTCCATGGACGGCGAGTTGATGGTCATCCATGACCCGACGCTCAAACGCACCACCGACCGTCGCGGCAAAGTCGTCGAGCACACGGCAGCCGAGTTGGTGACCTACGATGCGCGCACTGGCGGACCGGGCTGGATCAAACCGTGCCCGATTCCAACACTGGAAGAACTGTTCGAGAAATGCGATTTCGAGCACTGGCAGCTGGAAGTCAAAAGCGCTTCGCGCACCCGCGCCGCGACTACGGTGCTGGCAATTCGCGAAATGGCTCAGCGTTTCGGTGTGCGGGACAAGATCACGATTACGTCGAGTTCACGCGAAGTGTTGAAAGCCGCGCTGGACTTCGTGCCGGACGTGTCCCGCGGATTGGTGGCCGAGTACGCCTGGCTCGACCCGTTGAAGGTCGCGCAAAGCTATGGCTGTGAGATTCTGGCGCTGAACTGGACCCTGTGTACGCCGGAACGCCTGCAGAAGGCGCAGCGTCAGGGGCTGCATGTGTCGGTATGGACGGTCAACGAGCCCGCGCTAATGCGCAGACTCGCCGACTTCGGCGTTGACAGCCTGATTACAGACTTTCCCGGTTTGGCCAGCGCCACGCTCGAGAATTGCTGAAATCGGTCTCCCCGGCCGGCTCAGGCCACCGGCCGGAGCCGCTCAAAAAAGCCGGTTGAGGCCATCGTACGCCGCTACCCGATAGGCTTCGGCCATGGTCGGGTAGTTGAACGTCGTGTTGACGAAGTACTTCAGCGTGTTCATTTCGCCCGGCTGGTTCATGATCGCCTGACCAATGTGAACGATCTCCGACGCCTGATAACCGAAGCAGTGAACGCCCAGCACTTCCAGGGTTTCGCGGTGGAACAGAATCTTCAGCATGCCCTGAGGCTCGCCGGCGATCTGTGCACGCGCCATGCCCTTGAAGAACGCCTTGCCCACTTCGTACGGCACTTTGGCCTGAGTCAGCTCCTGCTCGTTCTTGCCGATCGAGCTGATCTCCGGAATGGTGTAGATGCCAGTCGGCACGTCGTTGACGAAGCGCCAGCTATTGTTGTCAACGATGCTGCCAGCGGCCGAACGACCCTGGTCGTGAGCAGCGCTGGCCAGGCTCGGCCAACCAATCACGTCACCGGCACCGTAGATGTTCGGCTTGCAGGTACGGTAGGCCTCGTCGACTTCGATCTGGCCACGGCTGTTGACCTTCACGCCGACGTTTTCCAGACCCAGTTGATCGGTGTTACCGGTACGGCCGTTACACCAGAGCAAGGCGTCGGCCTTGATCTTCTTGCCGGACTTGAGGTGCAGGATCACGCCGTTGTCCACGCCTTCGACGCGGTCGTAGTCTTCGTTGTGGCGAACCGTGATGTTGTTGTTGCTGAAGTGATAGCTCAGGGCCTGGGAAATTTCCGAGTCGAGGAAGCTCAGCAACTGACCGCGGTTGTCCACCAGCTCAACCAATACACCCAGACCACTGAAGATCGAAGCGTACTCACAACCAATCACGCCAGCGCCGTAAACGATGAGTTTGCGCGGGGTGTGGCCGAGGCTGAGGATGGTGTCGCTATCGTAGATACGCGGGTGGTGGAAATCGATGTCCGCCGGACGATAAGGGCGCGAGCCGGTGGCGATGATGATGTGCTTGGCCACCAGTTTTTCGACCACGCCATTGGCGCAGACCACTTCAATGGTTTGCTCGTCAGCGAAGCTGCCGGTGCCGAAGAACACGTCGACGCGGTTACGGGCGTAGTAGCCGGTGCGCGAAGCGACTTGTTTGGAGATGACTTTTTCAGCGCTTTTCAACACGTCCGGGAACGAGAACCAGCGCGGCTCACCAATGGCCCGGAACATCGGGTTGGTGTTGAACTGCATGATCTGCCGGACCGAGTGACGCAGTGCCTTGGACGGGATGGTGCCCAGGTGGGTGCAGTTGCCGCCGACCTGGCGACGGCTATCGACCATCGCCACCTTGCGCCCTGCTTTGGCGGCGTTCATTGCCGCGCCTTCTCCCGCAGGGCCGGAACCCAGCACCACCACGTCGTAGTTGTAGACAGCCATGCATACTCCTCAGAACAGGCCGCGGCGCCCTCGGCACCTGCGGCTAAATCACGCCGATCTGCGGCGTGAAGGAACAATTTGGGGCCAGTGCAGAACCCGGACACAGTCTATATAAGCGTCAACGCCGCGCACATTAACCCTTGGTCGCGTCGTAGGCTAGTTTTGCCTGCACTACAACGCCAGTCTTTGCTGCTTGAATCGCCGCGATCACTCGGTTTTTCCGCCACTCAGGCGTTCAAAAGCCTGCGTGGTTCGTGTGACGAATCCTGTATCGGCACGAATCACAAAGAATGCACCGATGTCATGCGTTTCGGCATAGTCCCAACCCCTTTCGGGCCCCAGAATCAGCAACAGCGTCGATAAGCCATCGGCCATCAACGCTGAAGGATGAATCACCGTGACTGACGCAAGAGTGTGTAAGACCGGCGCCCCGGTGCGGGCATCGAAGGTGTGGGAATAACGCCGACCGTCCTGCTCGAAATAGTTGCGGTAATCGCCGGAAGTGGAAACGCCGTAGCCGTCGACGGCGATGATGCGCTCGGCCACTTGCTGATCGTTGCGGGGTTCTTCCAGGGCGATGCGCCACGGTGAGCCGTCGAGTTTCTTACCGGCGGCCTTGAGTTCGCCGGTGGCTTCGGCGAGGTAACTGTGGATGCCCATTGCTTCGAGTTTTGCGGCAATCGTGTCGACCGCGTAACCGGCGGCGATGCTGTTGAAGTCGACCTCGACCGCGGCGTCCTTGCACAGCTGATCGCCGTCGATACGCAGGTGCGCGTGACCGACGCGCTGCCTTACTTCGGCGAGCGCTTCGGCAGTCGGGACTTTTTCCTCACGACCCTGCGGGCCAAATCCCCAGAGATTGAGCAGCGGTTCCACGGTCAGGTCGTAGGAGCCTTCGCTTTGGGATGACAATTGCTCGCCCACACGGATCAATTCGAGCACAGGGCCAGGCATGACCTGACAGCGACCGGCCGGCAGTGCATTGAAGCGTTCGGTGTCCGAGTCGCTGCGATAGGTCGAGAATTGTCGATCCACTTCGGCGAGGATATTTTCTACTTCGGCCTGCACCGCTTTCGGCCCGGGCGTGGAGGAATGTCTTACGTATTGAATGGAATAACGACTGCCCATGGTCGGGCCGTCGAAGCGTTCCAGGCTGTCGCCGTTGCCACAACCGGACAAAATGCCGGCCAGCACCACAAGCCCACTCCACCGTCCAGTTAACAATTCTTCATCCCCCCTCAAAACCGCGCCCGCCATTATGGGCCTCAGAGCGCGTGGGAGCGAGCCTGCTCGCTCCCACAGGTGCAGCGTTTCAAACAAGATTTACCAGCGTGAGTACCTACAAATGTCTGCCAACACGAGCAAAGGCAAAGCGATTTTTCGCGTTGTCAGCGGTAACTTTCTCGAGATGTTCGACTTTATGGTCTACGGCTTTTACGCCACGGCCATCGCCAAAACCTTCTTCCCTGCCGACAGCGCTTTTGCCTCACTGATGTTGTCCCTGGCCACCTTCGGTGCCGGTTTCCTGATGCGCCCATTGGGGGCGATTTTCCTCGGTGCCTATATCGATCGTCACGGTCGACGCAAAGGCCTGATCATCACCCTCGCAATGATGGCCGCCGGCACGGTACTGATCGCCTGCGTGCCGGGTTACGCCACATTGGGCGTTGCGGCGCCGCTAATCGTGCTGTTCGGTCGCCTGCTGCAAGGCTTCTCGGCCGGCGTGGAACTGGGCGGTGTGTCGGTCTACCTCGCCGAGATTTCCACCCCGGGCCGCAAAGGTTTCTTTGTCAGTTGGCAGTCCGCCAGTCAGCAAGCGGCGGTCGTGTTCGCCGGCCTGCTCGGCGTGGGATTGAACCACTGGCTCAGCCCGGAACAAATGGGCGACTGGGGCTGGCGCGTGCCGTTCCTGATCGGCTGCATGATCGTGCCGGTGATCTTCGTGATTCGTCGCTCGCTGGAAGAAACCCCGGAATTCCAGGCGCGTAAACACCGCCCTACCCTGCGGGACGTCGTCCGCTCGATCAGCCAGAACTTTGGCATCGTCATCGCCGGTATGGCGTTAGTGGTGATGACCACGGTGTCGTTCTATCTGATCACCGCCTACACCCCGACCTTCGGTAAAGCCGAACTGCATTTGTCGGATCTGGATGCGTTGCTGGTGACGGTGTGTATCGGTCTGTCGAACTTCTTTTGGCTACCGGTGATGGGAGCGTTTTCCGACAGGATCGGACGCAAACCCTTGCTGCTGGCGGCGACGATTCTGGCGATCCTCACCGCCTATCCCGCCCTGTCGTGGCTGGTAGCGAACCCGAGCTTCAGCCACCTGCTGATCGTCGAGTTATGGCTGTCGTTCCTGTATGGCTCGTATAACGGCGCCATGGTCGTGGCGCTGACCGAGATCATGCCGGTGGAAGTTCGTACGACTGGATTCTCCTTGGCCTACAGCCTGGCAACCGCGACCTTCGGGGGATTTACGCCGGCGGCGTGTACGTACCTGATTCATGTGCTGGATAACAAGGCTGCACCGGGGATATGGCTCAGTGGTGCGGCGGTGTTGGGGTTGATCGCGACGCTGGTGTTGTTCCGTGGCAATCGGCATGAATTGCCGACTGCGCAAGCCTCTGTGGTCGGCGGCGCCTGATCCATCGCCTTCGCGAGCAAGCCCGCTCCCACATTTGACCGCGTCCGCCGGGACAACTCGATCAAATGTGGGAGCGGGCTTGCTCGCGAAGAGGCCAACACCGACAACACACCTGCAACGGACCAAACCGCACAAACAAAAACGCCCCGACCAAAGTCGGGGCGTTTTCATGTGCAGCTAACGCTTAGCGCGGGAATGCAGGCGGGTTTACACCGGCCATGTCTTCCATCACGCGAACCACCTGGCAGCTGTAACCGAATTCGTTGTCGTACCAAACGTACAGAACAACGCGGTTGTCTTGGCTGATGGTTGCTTCAGCGTCCACCACGCCTGCGTGGCGCGAGCCAACGAAGTCGGTGGACACCACTTCCTGCGAATTGACGTAGTCGATTTGCTTATGCAGATCGGAGTGCAGCGCCATGTAGCGCAGGTACTCGTTCATCTCTTCACGGGTGGCGGCTTTCTCAAGGTTCAGGTTGAGAATGGCCATCGACACGTTTGGCGTCGGAACGCGGATCGCGTTACCGGTCAGCTTGCCGGCCAGCTCAGGCAAAGCCTTGGCAGCAGCGGTGGCAGCACCGGTCTCGGTGATTACCATGTTCAACGCGGCGCTACGGCCACGGCGATCGCCTTTGTGGAAGTTGTCGATCAGGTTCTGGTCGTTGGTGTACGAGTGAACCGTTTCAACGTGACCGTTGATGATGCCGAACTTGTCGTTGACGGCTTTGAGCACCGGCACGATGGCGTTGGTGGTGCAGGAAGCCGCGGAAACGATCTTGTCATCAGCGGTGATTTCACCGTGGTTGATGCCGTGAACGATATTCTTCAGCTTGCCTTTGCCAGGCGCGGTCAGAACAACGCGATCAATACCCGGGCAAGCCAAGTGCTGGCCCAGACCGTCGGCGTCACGCCACACACCGGTGTTGTCCACCAGCAGTGCGTCTTTGATGCCGTACTGGGTGTAGTCCACTTCAGTCGGGTTTTTCGCGTAGATAACCTGGATCAGGTTGCCGTTGGCGGTGATGGTGTTGTTGGCTTCATCAATGGTGATGGTGCCATCGAACGGACCATGAACCGAATCACGACGCAGCAGGCTGGCACGTTTGACCAGATCGTTCTCGGCGCCCTTGCGGACAACGATGGCGCGCAGACGCAGGCCGTCGCCACCACCGGTTTTCTCGATCAGGATGCGCGCCAGCAGACGGCCGATACGACCGAAGCCGTACAGAACAACGTCGGTACCTTTGCGGGCGGAAACATTTTGCTGACCAACGACGTCAGCCAGTTCTTCACGGACGAACTGCTCGGCAGTACGGCCATTGCCTTCAGCCTTGAACTTGACTGCAAGCTTGCCCAGGTCTACCGAAGCAGCGCCGAGCTTGAGCTCGCTCATTGCCTTGAGCAGCGGGAATGTTTCGTGGACGGACAATTCGCTGTCATCAGACTGACGATGACGAGCAAAGCGGTGAGCTTTGAGAATCGCAATGACTGAACGATTGATCAGGCTGCGGCCATAGATCGAGCTCACCACGTTGTTATTGCGGTAGAGCTGACCGATAAGCGGAATCATCGCTTCTGCGAGTGCTTCACGGTCGATCCATTCACCAAGACACTGGTCGGGCTTCTGAGTCACGGGAACCTTCCACATGTAGGGGCAGAAAAAAGGGGCTACATTATGCCGCCGAGTGCCTCCCGTAGCAATGCGCGCCTGTCGCGTGGCCAGTAACAAAATCCTCTTCGAAAAAATAACGCACGGCTCAAGCCCAATAAAACCGTGGCCTGCAGCGCAGTCGTTTTTTGGGAGACAACGCTGTCTTGTCTGTAACCCTCCGTAACACTCGGTCGTTTTGCCACTACATATTCAGTGATTTTTACTAAAAAACGGGCCGATTTTGTCTTTACCACTACATTTCGCCCAACCTGCGTAATAGACACATCTGCAACTGACAGGCGGCACCCGGGACCGCTACAATTACCGACTTTGTCGCAACGCTTGGAGCTCAACCTTCCGTGCCCGTTCTGCGTCTACCGCTTCTCCCTGCCGCGGCAGGTAAACAGCACTGGGGCAACCTGCCCGGTGCCGCCCTGAGCCTGGCCATTGCCGAGGCCGCCAGCGCTGCCAAGCGCTTCACCCTGCTACTGACTGCCGACAGCCAAAGTGCCGAACGGCTGGAACAGGAGCTGAGTTTCTTCGCCCCGGATTTGCCGGTGCTGCATTTCCCGGACTGGGAAACGCTGCCCTACGATCTGTTTTCGCCGCACCAGGACATTATTTCCCAGCGAATCTCCGCGTTGTATCGACTGCCAGAGCTGAGTCATGGCGTTTTGGTCGTGCCGATCACGACGGCCCTGCATCGCCTGGCACCGACCAAATTCCTGCTCGGAAGCAGCCTGGTGCTGGACATCGGCCAGAAGCTCGATGTCGAGCAAATGCGCACGCGGCTTGAGGCCAGCGGCTATCGCTACGTCGATACCGTCTACGAGCATGGCGAATTCACCGTGCGCGGCTCGTTGATCGACCTGTTCCCGATGGGCAGCAAACTGCCTTTTCGAATTGACCTGTTCGACGACGAAATCGAGACCCTTCGTACCTTCGATCCGGAAAACCAGCGCTCTATCGACAAGGTTGAAACGGTTCGCCTCCTGCCAGCGAGAGAGTTTCCGCTGCAAAAGGATGCGGTCACCCGCTTCAAGGCGCGCTTTCGCGAGCGTTTCGATGTCGACTTCCGTCGCTGCCCGATCTTCCAGGACTTGAGCAGCGGGATTACCCCGGCCGGTATCGAGTACTACCTGCCGCTGTTCTTCGACGAAACTTCCACGCTGTTCGATTACCTGCCCCAGGACACGCAAGTGTTTTCCCTGCCCGGCATCGAGCAGGCGGCGGAAAATTTCTGGAACGACGTGCGCAATCGCTATGAAGAGCGTCGCGTCGATCCGGCCCGTCCTTTATTGCCGCCAGCTGAACTGTTCCTGCCAGTGGAAGATTGCTTCGCTCGGCTGAAGAACTGGCCGCGCGTGGTTGCCAGTCAACAGGACGTGGAAACCGGCGTCGGTCGCGAGCGCTTCCCCGCTCGGGAGCTGCCGAACCTGGCCATCGAAGCCAAGGCCACCCAACCGTTGGCGGCGCTGGCGGGTTTCCTCGACGAGTTTCCCGGTCGCGTGCTGTTTACCGCCGAGTCCGCGGGCCGTCGTGAAGTGTTGCTGGAATTGCTGGAACGCTTGAAACTGCGACCGAAAACCGTCGACAGCTGGCCGGACTTTGTCGCAAGCAAAGAGCGCCTGGCGATCACCATCGCGCCGCTCGACGAAGGCCTGGTGCTTGACGACCCGGCCCTGGCCCTGGTCGCCGAAAGCCCTCTGTTCGGTCAGCGCGTGATGCAGCGCCGTCGCCGCGAGAAACGCGCCGATGCCAACAACGATGCCGTCATCAAGAACCTCACCGAGCTGCGCGAAGGCGCGCCGGTGGTGCATATCGATCACGGCGTCGGTCGCTATCTCGGGCTGACGATCCTGGAAATCGATAGTCAGGCAGCCGAATTCCTGACCCTCGAATACGCCGAAAACGCCAAGCTATACGTGCCGGTGGCCAACCTGCATCTGATCGCCCGATACACCGGCAGCGACGATGCCCTGGCCCCACTGCACCGCCTGGGCTCCGAGACCTGGCAGAAAGCCAAACGCAAAGCCGCCGAACAGGTGCGCGACGTGGCGGCTGAATTGCTCGACATCTATGCCCGCCGCGCCGCTCGCGAAGGTTATGCGTTCGCCGACCCGAAAGCCGATTACGCAACCTTCAGCGCGGGCTTCCCGTTCGAAGAAACCCCGGACCAGCAAACCACCATCGAAGCGGTGCGCACCGACATGCTCGCGCCGAAACCGATGGACCGTCTGGTCTGCGGCGACGTCGGTTTCGGCAAGACCGAAGTGGCGATGCGCGCCGCGTTCATTGCGGTGCATGGCGGTCGTCAGGTGGCGATTCTGGTGCCGACCACCCTGCTCGCCCAGCAGCATTACAACAGCTTCCGCGACCGCTTCGCCGATTGGCCGGTGAGCGTGGAAGTGATGAGTCGCTTCAAGTCGACCAAGGAAGTCAACGCCGCGGTCGCGGACCTGGCCGAAGGCAAGATCGACATCGTCATCGGCACGCACAAGCTGCTGCAGGACGACGTGAAAATCAAAAACCTGGGGCTGGTGATCATCGACGAAGAGCACCGTTTCGGTGTCCGTCAGAAGGAACAGCTCAAGGCCCTGCGCAGTGAAGTCGACATCCTCACCCTGACCGCCACGCCGATTCCGCGTACGCTGAACATGGCGGTGTCGGGCATGCGCGACCTGTCGATTATCGCCACGCCGCCGGCCCGTCGCCTGTCGGTACGGACTTTCGTCATGGAGCAGAACAAGAGCACGGTCAAAGAGGCCTTGCTTCGTGAGCTGTTGCGTGGCGGTCAGGTCTATTACCTGCACAACGACGTGAAGACCATCGAGAAATGCGCCGCCGACCTCGCCGAACTGGTGCCGGAAGCACGGATCGGTATCGGCCACGGGCAGATGCGTGAACGCGATCTCGAACAAGTGATGAGCGACTTCTACCACAAGCGCTTCAACGTGCTGATCGCCTCGACCATCATCGAGACCGGCATTGACGTGCCTAGCGCCAACACCATCATCATCGAGCGTGCCGACAAGTTCGGCCTGGCGCAGCTGCACCAGTTGCGCGGCCGGGTCGGTCGCAGTCACCACCAGGCTTACGCTTATTTGCTGACGCCGCCGCGTCAGCAAATCACGCCTGACGCCGAAAAACGCCTGGAAGCGATCGCCAATACCCAGGACCTCGGCGCGGGCTTCGTGCTCGCCACCAACGACCTGGAAATCCGTGGCGCCGGCGAATTGCTCGGCGACGGGCAGAGCGGACAGATCCAGGCCGTCGGTTTCACGCTGTACATGGAGATGCTCGAGCGCGCAGTGAAGTCGATCCGCAAGGGCGAACAACCGAACCTCGACCAGCCGCTCGGCGGTGGTCCGGAAGTCAATCTGCGGGTACCGGCGTTGATTCCCGAGGACTATCTGCCGGACGTGCACGCCCGACTGATTCTCTACAAACGCATCGCCTCGGCCACCGACGAGGAAGGCCTCAAGGACTTGCAGGTGGAGATGATCGATCGTTTCGGCCTGTTGCCGGAACCGACCAAGAACCTGATGCGCATTACCGCGCTGAAATTGCAGGCCGAGCTACTGGGCATCAAGAAAGTCGACGGCGGCCCGCAAGGTGGCCGAATCGAGTTCGCGACGCAAACCCCGGTCGACCCGCTGACGCTGATCAAACTGATCCAGAGCCAGCCCAAACGCTACAAATTCGAAGGCGCCACGATGTTTAAATTCCAGGTGCCGATGGAGCGCCCGGAAGAGCGCTTTAATACTGTAGAGGCGCTGTTTGAGCACCTCATTCCGAAAACTGCTTGAAGGACGCCGCATGCGCCTGTTTCGCTTACTGATTCTGTTGATGACCCTGGTTGCGCCAACGACGTTTGCCGATGACCTGTACCAGATAGAAATGATTCTGGTCCGCCAAAACGCCGTGCCGGCGATCGTCAGCCGCGCCGCGCCGGAAGACTGGGCTGCCGGAGCTCAGCCCATCAACCCCGACAGCCTGCGCACACCGAGTCTCAATGCCGAAGTGGAAAAACTCACCGCCAGCAATGAATACACGGTATTGCTGCACAAGGCCTGGCAACAGACTCTCGGCGAAGAGGCCAGCAAAGTCGCGATCAGCGAGGGCAAGGAACAGTTCGGTCAGTTCCCGATCGAGGGCACGCTGAGCATGAAACTGGGGCGGTTCACCGATGTGGATGCAGACTTCTGGGTCAACCAGATCGACGCCAACGGCTTGGTCACCGCCAGCGAAAGCATGAAACAGGAAAGCCACACCAAGAACGGCCAGCTGAACTTCCTCGACAACGGCCATCTCGGCCTGCTGATCAAGATCACCTCGCTGACGTCCCCTGCGCCTCGGCCAGTCCCCGATGAAATTCCGGACTGATTGAGTCCTTATGCCCCCGACCCTGAGCAAACCCCTGGCACCTTCCTGGGTCAGCCGATTCAAGGAACAGAGCCTGGAGCGTGGCCGCCGCTACGCTTTGGAGAACCGCGTCAGGATCGTCGAGGCCGGCGACGCCACAATCATTGCCGCCTGCGAGGGCTCTGGCGGTAACGTTTACCGCCAGACCATTCGCCTGCGCGAGTCAGCCAAAGCCACGTTGCTGATGATCGATGCCACTTGCACCTGCCCGGTCCACAGCAACTGCAAGCACTGCGCGGCGGTGCTGCTGAAAGTGCAGGAAACCCTGGCTTATCCCGCTGCCGCGCAAGACGCCGAGCTACTCGAGAAACTTCAAGCCGTACTGGAAAACCGTAGCCCGAAGGCGCCGCCACAAGTGCTGGTGGATAACGTGCAACCGGTGCCGCGCCTGTGGCTGGCGAGCATCGAATTCAGCGCCTTCGAACCGCGCAACGGCAAGATGCAGCGTTATATTCAGCATCGCGCGGCGTTGTCTTTCAGCTATCTGGATGAATACGTTTCCGGGCAGAAGAACGCTGACATCCTGATTCGTCAGGAGACGCAAACGTTACGAATAAAACGCCACCCGGAAGTCGAACAGACCTACAGGGAGCAGCTACGAATCCTCGGCTTCAAGGTTGCCACCCGGCAAAGCAAGGCCTTGCCGGAAAGCGCCGGCGAACTTTTCGAGATGGTCAACGACAGCGCCTGGCTGACTTTCACCCTCAATGAACTGCCGAAGCTGCGCACCCAGGGCTGGGAGTTGCAGATCGACGAAGACTTCGGTTTCGACCTGACTGCCGTGGACGATTGGTACGCCACCGTCGAACAAGCGCCGGAGCGTGACTGGTTCGATCTGGAGCTGGGAATCATCGTCAACGGCGAGCGGCTGAGTCTGCTGCCGATCCTGCTCAACCTGATGCGCTCTCACACCGAGATCCTCAATCCGGAACGCCTCGCCCGACGTCGCGACGACGAGTTGATCCTGGTGAACATTCCCAATCGCCCGAACTCTGAGTACGGCCCGCTGCAAGTCGCCCTGCCCTTCGGCCGATTGAAACCGGTACTGGCGACCCTCGGCGAGTTCTACCTGCAAGGGCCCGGTGAAACGACGCTGCGCCTGAGCAAGGCCGATGCCACGCGACTGAATCCACTGGAAGACCTGCCGTTGCTTTGGGAGGGTGGCGAGCAAATTCGCACCTTTGCCCAGCGGCTGCGGGACATCAAGGACTTCACCGGGACCGCACCGGAAGGCTTGAACGCGACCTTGCGCCCCTATCAGCTGGAAGGCTTGAGCTGGATGCAGTCGTTGCGACAACTGGAAGTCGGCGGGATTCTCGCGGACGACATGGGTCTGGGCAAAACCCTACAGACCCTGGCGCACATTCTCAGCGAGAAGAACGCCGGACGCCTCGATCGGCCGTGCATGGTGGTGATGCCCACCAGCCTGATCCCAAACTGGCTGGATGAAGCGGCGCACTTCACGCCGCAACTCAAAGTGCTGGCACTGTACGGCGCCAGCCGCAAAAAGCATTTCGACACGCTGGCCGATTACGACCTGATCCTGACCACCTATGCGTTGCTGCCCAAGGACGTCGAACGTCTGGCGGCCCAGCCTTTGCACGTATTGGTTCTGGACGAGGCGCAATACATCAAGAACCCCAACAGCAAGGCCGCCCACGCTGCCCGCGAGTTGAATGCCCGTCAGCGCCTGTGCCTGAGCGGCACGCCGCTGGAAAACCACCTGGGTGAGCTGTGGTCGCTGTTTCACTTCCTGCTGCCCGGCTGGCTGGGTGATGTAAAAAGCTTCAATCGCGATTACCGCGTGCCAATCGAAAAGCGCGCCAGCGAAGTACGACTTCAGCACCTCAATGGCCGGATAAAACCGTTCCTGCTGCGTCGAACCAAGGAACAGGTGGCGACCGAGTTGCCGCCGAAAACCGAAATCATCCATTGGGTCGAGCTCAACGAAGCCCAGCGCGACGTGTACGAAACCATGCGTCTGGCGATGGACAAGAAAGTCCGCGACGAGATCACCCGCAAGGGCGTGGCGCGCAGCCAGATCATCATTCTTGAAGCGCTGCTGAAGCTGCGCCAGGTCTGCTGCGATCTGAGGCTGGTCAACGATGCCACCCTGCCCACCCGCGGCAGCACGTCGGGCAAGCTCGACAGCCTGATGGAAATGCTTGAGGAATTGTTCGATGAGGGTCGGCGGATTCTGCTGTTCTCGCAGTTCACTTCAATGCTGTCGCTGATTGAAGACGAGCTGAAAAAACGCGGCGTCGATTATGCGCTGCTGACCGGGCAGACCCGCGACCGGCGCGCCCCGGTAAAAGACTTCCAGAGCGGCAAGCGTCAGATCTTTCTGATCAGCCTGAAGGCAGGTGGCGTCGGCCTGAACCTGACCGAAGCCGACACGGTGATCCACTACGATCCGTGGTGGAATCCGGCGACGGAAAATCAGGCAACTGACCGGGCGTATCGCATTGGTCAGGAGAAGCCGGTGTTCGTCTATAAGATGATTGCCAGAGGCACGGTGGAAGAGAAGATTCAGCATCTGCAGAAGGAAAAATCCGACTTGGCGGCTGGCGTGCTGGATGGGCGCAAGACCGGGGACTGGAAGTTGCAGAGTGATGATATTGAAGCGTTGTTTGCGCCGTTGCCGGATAAACTCGAAAAATAGCGGCAATAGGTAAATCGCCTTCGCGAGCAGGTGATCACTGCACCTGTGGGAGCGAGCCTGCTCGCGAAAGGGTCAACTCGGCTTAACGATTGATCAGCCTTTAAGCACCCGAGCCAACGTCGACTTCACCTTACCCATCCCGTCATGCAGTGCTTGCTCGATCTCGGCCATGGTGATCACTGCCGTCGACTTGCCCGCTGCCGGGTTTACTACCAGCGCCAGACAGGCGTAATCCATTTCCAGCTCGCGAGCCAATGCCGCTTCCGGCATTCCGGTCATGCCGACGATGTCGCATCCGTCGCGCTCCAGTCTGGCGATTTCAGCGACGGTTTCCAGTCGCGGCCCTTGAGTGCAGGCATACACGCCATGACTGCTGTAGCCGACACTTTCGACCGCCAGCGCCGCGATCAATTGCTGACGCAGTGGCTCGCTGTAGGGATAGCTGAAATCGATGTGTGTGACCTGATGCAGATCATCGGCGAAATAGGTGTGCTCGCGACCACTGGTGTAGTCGATCAGCTGATGCGGCACACAGAAATGTCCGGTCCCCATCGCGGAATGAATCCCACCCACGGCGTTGACCGCGAGAATCGCTTCGGCGCCAGCCTGTTTCAACGCCCAGAGGTTGGCGCGGTAGTTCACTTGATGCGGCGGAAAACGGTGAGGATGACCGTGACGCGCGAGAAACAGCACTTCCTTGCCGGCGTACTCGCCAATCTGCACTTCAGCCGAAGGCGCGCCGTACGGCGTGTCCACCGCCAATGACTGACGAATGCTCAGGCCTTCGAGTTGAGTCAGGCCGGTTCCACCGATAATCGCGTAAACCGTCATATCGAAAAGTCCTCAATCAATCAGTTGAGCATCTTTGAGCGCGCCCACGGCTGTCAGCCAGCGCGGGTCTTGACGGTATTCAGTGCTGGCGTACGACTGGCCGCGCATCCGCGCAATGCGTTCGGACGGCTTGACCTTCAGACGCTGGGCGGCGCTCAGGGCCAATTCAGCGGCCGCGCGATCGTTGCACACCAGGCCCATGTCGCAACCGGCAGTCAGCGCCGCTTCGATACGGCTGGCAGCATCGCCGACCACGTGGGCGCCGGCCATGGACAGGTCATCGCTGAAGATCACGCCGTCAAATTGCAGCTCGCCACGCAGGATGTCCTGCAACCAGCGACGGGAGAAGCCGGCAGGCTGGGAATCGACTTGTGGATAAATCACGTGGGCTGGCATGACCGCGGCCAATTGCTTGCTCAGTCGGGCGAACGGCACCAGGTCATTGGCGCGGATTTCGTCGAGACTGCGCTCATCAACAGGGATCGCAACGTGGGAATCGGCCTCGGCCCAGCCATGACCGGGAAAGTGCTTGCCGGTTGCGGCCATTCCCGCGCTATTCATGCCACGGATAAATGCACCCGCCAACAACGCTGCACGCTCGGGATCACCTTCAAATGAACGGGTGCCGACCACGGCGCTGCGCTGGAAGTCGAGGTCCAGCACTGGAGCGAAGCTCAGATCGAGGCCGACGGCCAGCACTTCAGTCGCCATGATCCAGCCGCATTGTTCGGCGAGGTACTCGGCATTCGGGTTGTCAGCGATGGCGCGCATGGCTGGCAGCCGTACGAAGCCCTGACGCAAACGCTGAACCCGGCCGCCCTCCTGGTCGACTGCCAGCAGCAGATCAGGGCGAATGGCGCGGATTGAGGCACTCAACTCGCGCACCTGGCGCGGGTGTTCGATATTACGGGCGAAAATGATCAGGCCGCCCACTTCGGGTTGGCGCAACAATTGGCGATCTTCAGCCGTCAGCCAGGTACCGGCGACGTCCACCATCAACGAGCCTTGCAGGCCAGCAGTCATAGAGATTCCTTGATAACGATAAACCCGGCTCGCACGCAACCGCCGCCATGGGCTATGCCCGGCAGGTCGGCGATACAAATGGGGAGCGGGTTCAGAACGAGAGTCGGCATGGGCGGCTAGCTTAGCGGATGTCAGCTGCCGCGCCCACCCGTGCGCGGTTAAACCTTGGCAGCAACCGGAGTTGATTTGCTGCGCGGACGCAACTGCGCAGTGGCCATGGCCGTATCGGTCACGCCGGTTTCGGCGCGCATGCCCGCCGCCAGGAACGGCACCATCAGACGCATGACTTGCTCAATGGAGGTGTTGACGCCGAAGTCGGTCTCGGCAATTGCGCGCAGGGCCTTGATACCGGACATGCTGAACGCGGCAGCGCCGAGCATGAAGTGCACGCGCCAGAACAGCTCGATCGGCGGAATACGCGGTGCAGCTTCGTTGACCAACATCATGTAGCGGCGGAACACCTTGCCGTACATGTCTTCTAGATAACGCCGCAAGTGCCCTTGGCTCTGACTGAAAGCCAGACCCAGCAAGCGCATGAAAATCGACAGATCGTTGCCGCTGCGTGGTTGCACCACCAGGGCTTGCTCGACGAGAATTTCCAGCAGCTCTTCAAGCGTCGGCTTGTTCTCCGGCTTGGCCTGACGCCGCTCCAGCTCTTTATCAAGGCTTAAGCAGAACGGCCCGAGAAAACGCGAAAAAACTGCCTGGATCAGCGCCTTCTTCGAACCGAAGTGATAGTTCACCGCCGCCAGATTGACACCGGCCTTGCTGGTGATCAGACGCAATGAGGTTTCAGCAAAACCTTTTTCCGCGAACAATTGCTCGGCAGCATCAAGAATGCGTTCAACGGTTTCCGACTGGGCCATGGCTACTCCGCCTGACAAACACTTGTTTGAAACATACGTTTCAGCCCAGGCCTTGTCAAGCCTGACGGTTCGTTTTGGGAATGGTCGGTCAGCTATTTAACCATACAACTCGCAAGCGTGAATCAGCGGGCTTATCGACCGTCTGGCGGCCGGCAAAAAAAGGGGCATTGCCAAGACAGTTTCACTGTATATAATCCCAGTCACTGTATAAAAAGACAGAGCGATCAATATGCTAAAGCTGACGCCACGCCAAGCAGAGATTCTGGCCTTCATCAAACGCTGCCTCGAAGACAACGGCTACCCGCCCACCCGCGCGGAAATCGCTCAGGAACTGGGTTTCAAGTCGCCCAATGCGGCGGAAGAACACCTCAAGGCGCTGGCCCGCAAGGGTGCGATCGAGATGACGCCCGGTGCTTCCCGTGGTATTCGCATCCCCGGCTTCGAAGCCAAGGCCGACGAGTCCACCCTGCCGATCATTGGCCGAGTGGCTGCCGGTGCTCCGATCCTCGCCCAGCAGCACATCGAAGAGTCCTGCAACATCAACCCGTCGTTCTTCCATCCTCGCGCCGACTATCTACTTCGTGTTCATGGCATGAGCATGAAGGATGTGGGCATTTTCGACGGTGACCTGCTGGCAGTGCATACCACCCGCGAAGCCCGCAACGGCCAGATCGTAGTAGCGCGGATCGGCGACGAAGTGACCGTCAAGCGTTTCAAGCGCGATGGTAGCAAGGTCTGGTTGATTGCCGAAAACCCTGAATTCGCCCCTATCGAAGTGAACCTGAAAGATCAGGAACTGGTGATCGAAGGCTTGAGTGTCGGCGTCATTCGCCGCTAAAGGAGGCTTTATGCAGTTCCCACACACATCACAGCAAGCCCAACTGCCGTTGTTCGAGGCTTTCATGGTGCAGCCATTGGCGCCGATCCTGAAAGACGTGGTCGAGTCCCCCTGGAGCGCCGAGCCCGAAGTCTTTAGTGAGCTGTCGCTGCGTGGTGCAGCCGGGAACTGCCTGAACCTTCTTGCGCCGATTCTCAGGGAACTGAGTCAGGACCAGGACGCGCGCTGGCTGACGCTGATCGCTCCGCCCGCCAGCCTGACCCAGGCCTGGTTGCGGGACGCCGGCCTTAACCGCGAACGCATCCTGCTGCTGCAACCGCGCGGCACTCAGAGCGCTCAGCAGTTGACCTGCGAGGCCTTGCGCCTGGGCCGCAGCCACACGGTGGTCAGCTGGCTCAACCCATTGAGCACAACTTCACGGCAACAGTTGATCAGCGCCGCCCGGATCGGGGACGCACAGAGCCTGAATATTCGATTGGGTTAACTGACAAACAAAGCGCGCATTGAACAGCGCGGGGCTTCTCCAAGGATAGAGAAGCCAAGTTGTAGCGATATCAGCAAAAAACCGACGGGCGGGATCAATGAAGAACCCGAGTCCCCTCGTCCGTATTGAAATCGCCTTCAACCAAGCGTCCGGCCATCTGAACGCCGACGCTCAACATCGCCTTGGCGACTTCCACGTGCTGGCCCTGCAGGAACGCCTTGGCATCCTCGGAGAAATCCAAAGTAACCAGAGAACCCTCGTCCTCAGCCCTGCGCAGCTCAATACGGCCGTCTGGTAACTCGACGATTTCTAGAAAGGACGTTGGCATAAAGGTCTGTTCTCCACGAAAGGCGGGGATTATATAGGCATCGGCCAGGCTTCGCTCGGTAACTTGACCGGATGTCATTGCGAAGAAATATCTGCTAGCACTCATCCCTGAGCGGACAACCCATCGGGTCATCCTTCCCTCAACACTCGTTCAAACCTTCGCGAAACCGAATCGCCAACCCTTTGAGGTTTTGACGCCAGCTCTCCAGCTCTTCCCGGCTCAGCTCTTGTGGAGCCTCTTCTTCATCCAGGTTTACGGCCAGGATCAGCGGCTGCGTCACGTCACCCTTAGGCTTGTGCGGCGCCCGTGGCGGCTGAAACAGCGCAGCGTGGGCTGCCAGCAGTTTGGCCAGCCAGGTTTCCGAATTATTGGCCAACTCGACCATCTCGGCCATTTCCGGAATCGCGATGGCTTCAAGCACTTCACGAGTCAGCAGCAACTCTGCCCGAGGCGCATTGGCCTGAGGCAAGCGATAGAAACCGGCGATTTCATGGCACAGCCCCAGCAACGCACCGTACAGGTGAAACAAGGCTGACTCGCGTCCGGCTTGAATCAGCGCCAGGGAGTTCATCGCCCGCCCCTCTTCGGCTCTGGCGAGCGCTTCCAGCGACAGGCCGGCGAAGTAAATCTTCTGGTTGGTACGGGTATAGAGTTCGTGGGCCATGACGGCAGCCTCCACAACGAAATAATTGCTTCACGCAGGTCAGACAGTGTCGTGGATCAGCTCCGCTTCCCGCAAGCACAAAACAAAAAGGCCGCATGAAAACCCGAGGGTTGTCATGCGGCCTTTTCAGTACAACACCTGTTAAGCCTTAGCGGTCTTCGCCGGGCGCTTGTCTTCAACCGTCCACTTGCCGCCGTCGTAGTACGCCTTCCAACCAGTCGGCTTACCGTCGACTTCAGTCTGTACGTACTGCTCTTTGGTTTTACGGCTGTAACGGATCACAGCAGGCAGGCCGTCCGGATCTTTCTTCGGCGCTTCGCAGAGGAAGTGGTACTTCGGATCGATCTCATCCTTGTGCGGCACAATTTCCATGACCAGCGGAGCACGAGTCTCGCGGTTTTTCGGGAATTGACTGGCCGCCAGGAACAGGCCGGAAGCACCGTCGCGCAGAATGTAGGTATCGTTGACCTTTTCGCATTTCAGCTCAGGCATCTTCACCGGATCCATCTTCGGCGGCGCTGCATCACCGCTTTTCAGCAGTTTTCGGGTGTTCTTGCACGTCGCATTGGTGCAACCGAAGAACTTGCCGAAACGGCCGGTCTTGAGCTGCATCTCGCTGCCGCACTTGTCGCATTCCAGGCTCGGACCTTCGTAGCCTTTGATGCGATAAGTGCCCTCTTCGATTTCGTAGCCAGAGCAATCCGGGTTGTTACCGCAGATGTGCAGCTTGCGCTTCTCATCCAGCAGGTAAGCGTCCATCGCCGTGCTGCAGATTGGGCAGCGGTGCTTGCCACGCAGCACCAGCGATTCCGATTCACCCTCGTCGTCCGCCGCGATTTCGTCGCCTGGCACCAGGTTGACGGTGGCCTTGCAGCGCTCTTTCGGCGGCAGGCTGTAGCCCGAGCAGCCGAGGAACACGCCGGTCGATGCGGTACGAATTTGCATCGGACGACTGCAGAGCACACACGGAATGTCAGTCATCACCGGTTGGTTGGCGCGCATGCCGCCTTCGGCGCTTTCGGCTACTTCAAGTTTCTTCTTGAAGTCACCGTAGAACTCGTCGAGCACATTCTTCCAGTCGCGCTCACCCTGGGCCACGTCATCGAGGTTCTCTTCCATGCCGGCGGTGAAGCCGTAGTCCATGAGATTGGAGAAGCTCTCGGCCAGACGCTCGGTAACGATGTCGCCCATCTTTTCCGAGTAGAAACGACGGTTGTGCAGCGCTACGTAGCCACGATCCTGGATGGTCGAAATGATCGCCGCGTAGGTCGAAGGACGACCGATGCCGCGTTTTTCCATTTCTTTAACCAGGCTCGCTTCCGAGTAACGCGCCGGCGGCTTGGTGAAGTGCTGGGTCGGATCAAGCTTGATCAGCTTCATCGCGTCGCCCTGAGCCATGTCCGGCAGCACGTCGTCATCGCCAGGCTTGGCGATTTGCGGCATGACGCGGGTGTAACCGTCGAACTTCAGGATGCGGCCTTTGGCGCGCAACTCGAAGTCACCGGCACCGACGGTGACCGTGGTCGACAGGTATTGGGCCGGCAGCATCTGGCAAGCGAGGAACTGGCGCCAGATCAGCTCGTAGAGCCGCTCTGCATCGCGCTCCATGCCCGACAGCTTGCTTGGCTCGGTGTTGGCATCGGAGGGGCGAATCGCTTCGTGAGCCTCTTGTGCGCCTTCCTTGCTGCTGTAGACATTCGGGGTTTCCGGCAGGTATTTCTTGCCGAACTCGCCTTCAATATAAGTACGCGCCATCGTCACGGCATCGGCCGAGAGGTTGGTGGAGTCGGTACGCATGTAAGTGATGTAGCCGGCTTCGTACAGACGCTGGGCCATCATCATGGTTTTCTTCACACCGAAGCCCAGACGGTTACTTGCGGCCTGTTGCAGGGTGGAAGTGATGAACGGCGCCGACGGCTTGCTGCTGGTCGGCTTGTCTTCGCGCTTGACGATGCTGTAACTGGAAGCCTTGAGCTTCTCCAGCGCGGCCATGGCCTGAGCTTCGTTGAGCGGCTTGAAGGCTTCGCCTTTCTCGCGAGCCACGTCAAAGCGCACGGTTGCGCCCTTCGCGGTACCGAGGTCGGCGTGAACTTCCCAGTACTCTTCCGGGTTGAACGCGCGGATTTCACGCTCACGCTCGACCACCAGTTTCACGGCAACCGATTGCACGCGACCGGCGGACAGGCCACGAGCGACCTTGGCCCACAGCAGTGGCGAAACCATGTAACCCACCACGCGGTCGAGGAAACGACGCGCTTGTTGTGCGTTTACACGATCGATGTCCAGCTCGCCCGGCTTGGAGAAGGCTTCCTGGATCGCTTTCTTGGTGATTTCGTTGAACACCACGCGCTTGTAGCGGCTGTCGTCACCACCAATGGCTTCGCGCAGGTGCCAGGCAATGGCTTCCCCCTCGCGATCCAAGTCGGTTGCGAGATAGATGGTGTCAGCATCTTTGGCGAGCCGGCGCAGCTCTTCGATGACCTTTTCCTTGCCCGGGAGGATCTCGTACTTGGCTTTCCAGCCATGATCGGGATCGACACCCATGCGCGAGACCAGCTGCTTGCGCGCTTTCTCTTTCGGCGTGAGCACCGGACCTTCACCCGCAGCGGCCTTGCCGCGCTTGGCGGCTGGCTCTTTGCTGGCGCTAGCCGAACCGCTGGTGGGCAGGTCTCGGATATGGCCGATACTCGACTTCACCACGTATTGGTTACCCAGATACTTGTTGATGGTCTTGGCCTTAGCCGGGGATTCCACAATGACCAGCGATTTGCCCATGGATCAGAAAATTCCTGAATTCTAGAAGTGAAAGGCGGTTGGCGCCTGACGCGGCACCGCTATATATAGTGGCTACAAGGTGAGGTCAAGCGCAGGGTCTTGCGCGCACTCAGCTTATGGCTTGGAAAAAAGGCTCGGTTCGGCTTGCACCAAAGCAAAGCGTGGCACCTGTTCGCCGTCAACCTCGACCGACTCCAGGAACATGCTCAAGGGACGCACCCAAAAGCCGTAATCGCCATACAGGGCTTGGTAGAAGACCACTTCTTCTTCGGTTTCCGAATGCCGCGCAACACTGAATACGCGGTACTGCGGACCTTTGTAATGTTGGTAGAGCCCAGGTTGTATCGGCATGGTTTGGCCCTCGCTCAAATCTTTTCAAAAAAAAACAAATAAATTCAGAAAAACAAAAACCGGGGCACTTGGCCCCGGCTTCCTTCAACGAAACGCTTAAACGCGTTCGAAGACGGTGGAGATGCCTTGGCCGAGACCAATGCACATGGTAGCTACCCCGAAGGTGCCGCCATTTTGCTTCATCACGTTCAGCAGAGTGCCGGAGATACGCGCACCGGAGCAACCAAATGGGTGACCCAGGGCAATCGCGCCGCCGTGCAGGTTAACCTTCTCGTTCATCTTGTCGAGTACTTTCAAATCTTTCAGCACTGGCAGGGCCTGTGCGGCGAAAGCTTCGTTGAGCTCGAAGAAGTCGATATCGTTAATGCCAAGACCCGCGCGCTTCAGTGCTTTTTGTGTGGCCGGTACTGGACCATAGCCCATGATTGCCGGGTCCACACCTGCCACTGCCATCGAACGAATCACCGCCATAGGCTGAATGCCCAGGTCTTGTGCACGCTGCGCCGACATCACGATCATGCACGAAGCACCATCGGTGATTTGCGACGAAGTACCGGCTGTCACGGTGCCGCCCTTAGGGTTGAACGCTGGCTTCAGAGCTGCCAGGCTTTCCAGGGTAGTTTCCGGACGAATGGTTTCGTCGTAGTCGAACAGTTTCAGGAAACCATTCTCGTCGTAGCCTTGCATCGGGATGATTTCGTCTTTGAACTTGCCTTCCAGGGTCGCCTTGTGGGCGAGCTGGTGGGAGCGCACGCCGAAAGCGTCCTGTTGTTCGCGAGTAATGCCGTGCATTTTACCCAGCATTTCAGCGGTCAAACCCATCATGCCCGAGGCTTTCGCCGCGTGCAGCGACATGTGCGGGTTCGGGTCGACACCGTGCATCATGCTCACGTGACCCATATGCTCGACGCCGCCAACCACGAACACGTCACCGTTGCCGGTCATGATCGCTTGCGCCGCAGTGTGCAGAGCGCTCATCGACGAACCACACAGACGGCTGACGGTCTGGCCGGCAGCGGTGTGCGGGATCTGAGTCATCAGGGACGCCATGCGGGCGATGTTCCAGCCCTGCTCCAGGGTCTGGTTTACGCAGCCCCAGATCACGTCTTCGACTTCGCTCGGATCAACCTTGACGTTGCGTTCCAGCAGTTTACTGATCAGGTGCGCCGACATGTCTTCGGCGCGGGTGTTGCGGTGCATGCCGCCCTTGGAGCGGCCCATCGGAGTACGACCGAAGTCGACAATCACGACGTCTCTAGGATTCAAGCTCATATATTCACTCTCACTCTAGTTGGGGGCGCTTAACCGAAGAACCGCTGGCCGGTTTTGGCCATTGCACGCAGTTTTGCGGTCGGGTGGTACAGCGCGCCCAAATCAGCGTACTGGTCAGCCAGGGCAACGAACTCTGCAACACCGATCGAATCGATGTAGCGCAGCGCACCGCCACGGAATGGAGGGAAACCAATACCGTAGACCAGACCCATGTCGGCTTCGGCAGCGGTTTCGACAATGCCGTCTTCCAGGCAGCGCACGGTTTCCAGGCACAGCGGGATCATCATCCAGTTGATGATGTCTTCGTCAGTGACTTCAAGCTGTTCAAAGACGATCGGCTTGAGCACTTCCAGTACCGACGGATCGGCGACTTTCTTCTGCTTGCCGCGCTTGTCGGTCTCGTAGGCGTAGAAGCCTTTGCCGTTCTTCTGGCCCAGGCGCTTGGCTTCGTAGAGCACGTCGACGGCCGAACGACGGTCGTCTTTCATGCGGTCCGGGAAGCCTTCAGCCATCACGTCACGACCATGGTGACCGGTGTCGATGCCAACCACGTCCATCAGGTACGCCGGGCCCATTGGCCAGCCGAATTTTTCCATAATCTTGTCGATACGGACGAAGTCCACTCCGGCGCTGACCAGTTTGGCGAAACCGCCGAAGTACGGGAACAACACACGGTTGACCAGGAAGCCCGGGCAGTCGTTGACGACAATCGGGTTCTTGCCCATTTTCTTGGCGTAGGCAACGGTGGTGGCAACAGCCACTTCGCTGGACTTCTCGCCACGGATCACTTCAACCAGCGGCATCATGTGCACCGGGTTGAAGAAGTGCATGCCGACGAAGTTTTCCGGACGCTTGAGGGCCTTGGCCAGCAAGGTGATGGAAATGGTCGAGGTGTTGGACGCGAGGATGGTGTCCTCTTTGACCTTACCTTCGACTTCAGCCAGAACAGCTTGCTTGACCTTAGGGTTCTCGACGACCGCTTCAACCACCAGGTCAACGTGACCGAAATCACCGTAGGACAAGGTCGGACGAATGCCGTTGAGCACTTCAGCCATTTTCGCAGGGGTCATGCGACCTTTATCAACGCGGCCCACCAGCAATTTGGCAGCTTCAGCCAGACCTTGCTCGATGCCGTGCTCGTTGATGTCCTTCATCAGGATCGGCGTCCCTTTGGAAGCCGACTGATAAGCGATACCGCCACCCATGATGCCGGCACCCAATACGGCAGCCTGCTTCACTTCTTTGGCGATTTCGTCGTAGGCCTTGGCCTTTTTCTTCAGTTCCTGATCGTTCAGGAACAGACCGATCAAGCTCTGCGCGGCAGAGGTCTTGGCCAGTTTGACGAAACCGTTGGCTTCGACTTCCAGCGCCTTGTCGCGACCGAAGTTTGCGGCTTTCTGGATAGTTTTGATCGCTTCGACCGGTGCCGGGTAGTTCGGGCCCGCTTGACCGGCCACGAAACCCTTGGCGGTTTCGAACGACATCATTTGCTCGATGGCGTTGAGCTTGAGCTTTTCGAGCTTCGGCTGACGCTTGGCCTTGTAGTCGAACTCGCCTGAGATGGCGCGCTTGATCAGCTCCAGAGCAGCTTCCTGCAGTTTCTCGGGAGCTACCACTGCGTCGACTGCGCCGACTTTCAGCGCGTCTTCAGGACGGTTTTCCTTGCCGGAGGCAATCCATTCGATGGCGTTGTCGGCACCGATGATGCGCGGCAGGCGCACGGTACCGCCGAAGCCCGGGTAGATGCCCAGTTTCACTTCCGGCAGACCGATCTTGGCCTTGGTGGACATGACGCGGTAGTCCGCCGCCAGGCACATTTCCAGACCGCCGCCCAGGGCGATACCGTTGATCGCGGCGACAGTCGGGACGTTGAGGTCTTCGAAATCGCTGAAAATCTTGTTGGCTTCCAGGTTGCCAGCAACAAGCTCTGCATCAGGCAGCTTGAAGTTTTCGACAAATTCGGTGATGTCGGCGCCGACGATGAACACGTCCTTGCCACTGCTGACGATCACACCCTTGATCGAAGCATCTGCCTTGATGGTGTCTACGGCCTGACGCAGTTCGTTCAGGGTTAGACGGTTGAACTTGTTGACGGACTCACCCTTGAGGTCGAATTTCAATTCGACGATGCCACTTTCAAGAGCCTTAACCGTGATGGCTTTACCTTCGTAAATCATCAACTGATCTCCACGATATGGAAGCTGAACAGTACACGTCGGACGCAGGTGAATGGCTCGGCAAGGACGTTTAACGTCAATGCTACGCCCATTCACCCGGCACACCCGCCAACGCGATAGTCGGGATTCTGTAGGAGCGGTTTGTAATACAAACGCTCAATTCATACGCCCGTTTGATTTGGGTACGTCACCTTCACGGAATTTCCGACAATTGTCAATCGCCCAAAATACGGGTTGAAACTCGACTTTCCGGTCATTTCCGAACCGCGAAGCCCTGCAACACGCGGCTGCATGTGAGTCCATTCATAGGATCAATAGTTAGAAAAGTCGCCCTAATTCGCTGCAGCCTTTGTTTAACAAGCTACGCTGGCGGGACTTTGAGGAAAAAACATGAACGCTTTTGGCGAATGCCCAGCGTAATATCAGCGCCACACAGAATTACCGGCCTGCCTGGCCAACTCCAGCCCGATGATGATGTCGGGCTTTTTATTGCCTGTCTGCCAGACGTTTCGCGCCATTGCGGCGCGAAATTTCCGCGATTTATGCCAGCGCCTTCAGCACCGCATCAATATCCTGCAAAACCGTCGCTTCGCCCTTCTCGCCCCAATACAACGTGATCATCTGCTTGTCTGCTTCGACCTTGTAAACGTTGTCTGGCAACTTTTCGAAATGAATCAGCAACGCCGGTTCCTCGCAGACCTCCTGCCATTGATTGACCCACACACCCGGCGCTTTTTGCCAGTAACTCCAGCACGCCGGCCGATTGCCACGCCGCGGTCGATGGTACTGGGCGCAAGGGCTCGGTGGCTCCTGGCTCAGCCAGTGTGGCCACTCCTGAGGCGCCAGTTGCATCGCCAAACCGATGCGTCGCGCCTCCATGCGCAGGGCCATGCGGCCGCTCTGGTGGCGCGACGGCCGCAACCATGCCAGCGGACTCAGCACCACCAACATGATTGACACCACTATCCAGACCGTCATATCTGTACTCCCGATTCTTGATGAGCGCATTGAGTCACTTTGAAAACAATGCGCTTGAAACCAGCCATACTTACCAATATTGCAACCCTCAGGAGGAGCACCTCATGCCCTACAACCACATTCTGGTCGCTGTAGATCTAACCGAAGAGTGCGATCCTGTAATCCACCGCGCTCGCGAACTGTCGGTGAGCAACGGGGCGAAGCTGTCCCTGGTGCACATTGTCGAGCCGATGGCCATGGCCTTTGGCGGCGACGTGCCCATGGACCTGTCACAACTGCAACAACAGCAGTTCGATCAGGCCAAGGAACGCCTGGACCGGCTGATCGTGAAGTATCCGGAACTCTCCAAGGAATACAGCCACCTGACCTACGGCCAGCCACGCCAGGAGATCCACCACCTGGCCAAGGAACAAACCTGCGACCTGATCGTGGTGGGCAGCCATGGCCGACACGGCCTGGCATTGCTGCTGGGTTCGACTGCCAATGACGTGCTGCATGGTGCGCCCTGTGATGTGCTCGCGGTGCGCCTGATCAAAAGCTAAACCACAGCGCCTACAAAAAGCCCGGCGCTCATCACTGAACGCCGGGCTTTTTTATAGCAGGATCAATCAGGCATCCAGCTCGGCCCAGCGCTCGACCATTACGTCGTGCTCAGCCTGCAACTGCTCCAACTGAGCGATCACTGCAGCGGTCTCGGCAGCAGGACGCTGATAAAAACCGGCATCGGCCATTTGCGCCTCAACGGTAGCGATCTGCTGCTCCATGGCTTCGATCTGACCCGGCAACATTTCCAGCTCACGCTGCAACTTGTAGCTGAGCTTCTTCTTCGCCACCGGCGCTTCGACGACAGCAGCAACTGGCGCAGCTTCGGCCGTCACGACAGCGGAGGTCAGGTCGGCCTTGCCGGACTTGCTCTCGGTCACGCCCAGCAGGCGCGGCGAGCCGCCCTGACGCAACCAGTCCTGATAACCACCGACGTATTCGCGAACCTTGCCTTCACCTTCGAAGACCAGGGTGCTGGTGACCACGTTGTCGAGGAATGCCCGGTCGTGGCTGACCATCAGCACGGTGCCGTTGAAGGTCAGCAAGACCTCTTCCAGCAACTCGAGAGTTTCGACGTCAAGGTCGTTGGTCGGTTCGTCGAGGACCAGCAGGTTCGCCGGTTTGCTGAACAGTTTCGCCAGCAACAGACGCGCACGTTCACCACCTGAAAGCGCCTTCACCGGCGTGCGGGCACGCTGCGGGCTGAACAGGAAATCGCCGAGGTAGCTCAGCACGTGACGGCTCTGACCATCGATATCGATGAAGTCGCGACCTTCCGCAACGTTGTCGATCACGGTCTTTTCCAGGTCCAGTTGATGGCGCAACTGGTCGAAGTAGGCCACGTCGATGCGCGTCCCCTCTTCCACTGTGCCGCTGGTTGGCTGCAGACCGCTGAGCATCAGCTTCAGCAGAGTGGTTTTGCCGGTGCCGTTGGCGCCGAGCAGACCGATACGGTCGCCGCGCGTCAGGACCATCGAGAAATCCTTGATCAGGAACGGGCCGCCCGGGTGAGCAAAGCTCACGTTCTCGAGGACCATAACCTGTTTGCCGGACTTGTCAGCGGTGTCCAGTTGAATGTTGGCCTTGCCGGTGCGCTCACGACGTTCGCTACGCTCGACGCGCAAGGCTTTCAATGCGCGGACGCGGCCTTCGTTACGGGTGCGACGGGCCTTGATGCCCTGGCGGATCCAGACTTCTTCCTGGGCCAGTTTTTTGTCGAACAGCGCGTTGGCGGTTTCTTCAGCCGCCAGCGACGCTTCTTTGTGCACGAGGAAACTCGCGTAGTCGCCGTTCCAGTCGATCAGGCCACCGCGGTCCAGTTCGAGAATGCGGGTTGCAAGGTTCTGCAGGAATGAACGGTCGTGCGTGATGAACAGCACGGCGCCCTGGAAATCCTTCAGCGCTTCTTCGAGCCAGGCAATTGCACCGATGTCCAGGTGGTTGGTCGGTTCGTCGAGCAGCAGCAGATCGGGTTCGGAAACCAGAGCCTGAGCCAGCAGGACGCGACGACGCCAGCCGCCGGACAACTCGGCGAGGGTCTTGTCGGCCGGCAACTGCAGACGGCTCAACGTGCTGTCGACCAGTTGCTGCAAACGCCAGCCGTCACGGGCTTCGAGGTCGTGCTGGACGTGCATCAGTTTGTCCAGGTCGGCGTCGGTGACGATGTTCTGGCTGAGGTGGTGATACTGCGCGAGCAGCTCGCCGACACCGTCCAGGCCTTCGGCCACTACGTCGAACACGGTCCGCTCGTCGGCTACCGGCAATTCTTGCGGCAATTCGCCAATCTTGAGGCCAGGTGCGCGCCAAACGGAGCCGTCATCAGGCTTCTGGTCGCCCTTGACGAGCTTCATCATGCTGGACTTGCCAGTGCCATTGCGGCCGATGATGCACACCCGCTCACCACGGGCGATCTGCCAGGACACCTTGTCCAACAACGGCATAGCGCCGAAAGCAAGGGACACATCGCTGAATTTGAGCAGGGTCATGAGCTTCTCCAAAAACCGGGCGCGCATTCTACCTGACTTGAGGCTTCAGAAGGCCGGCAATTTCACCTTCGCGACACTCTGCATGACAAATGTTGCGAACTGATGCTGACAGGCCGGCAAAGCTTTCGCCGGCTGCTGGCAAAAGGCTAAGCTACAGACAATTCAGCGCGGGCATTGTCCGCGCTTGTCATGATTTCTCTGCCCGGACGTCTCATGCGCAGTCGCCTTTTCAGTCTTTTATCCTGTTTTCTTCTTTCTGCCACTGCCGTTCAAACCGCCCAGGCGGTGGACCTGTCCACCCAACGCCAGTATTACGATGAAGCCAAACGTGCCCTCGCCAAGGGGGATACCGGTCCTTATTTCCGTTACAGCCAGGCCCTCAGCGATTACCCGCTGGAACCGTACCTGGCGTATGACGAACTGACCGCTCGCCTTAAAACCGCGAGCAATGCCGAAATCGAGAAATTCCTCGCCGAGCACGGTGACCTGCCCCAGGCCAACTGGATGAAATTGCGCTGGTTACGCTGGCTGGCAGAACGCGGCGACTGGGCGACCTTCGTCAGGTACTACGACCCCAAGCTCAATTTCACCGAACTGGACTGCCTGAACGCGCAGTATCAGATCGGGCATAACCAGAAAGCCGAAGGCTACGCCAACGCCAATAAACTCTGGCTGACCGGCAAATCCCAACCTGAGGCTTGCGACCCGCTGTTCGGGCAATGGGCCGCCGAAGGGCAACTGACCGAGCAAAAACGCTGGGAGCGCACCAAGCTCGCCGCCCAGGCGCGCAACTATCCGCTGGCCAACAGCCTGGTCAACGGCCTGACCACCCTCGCCCCTCGCGGTCGCTTGCTGATTGATGTGGCGCAGAAACCCGAACTGCTCAACCAGCCGTCGCGCTTCATCCCGGCCGATGAACCGATGTCTGACATCGTCAGCCTCGGCCTGCGCCGCTTGGCCAAGCAAGACCCGGACAAGGCCATGGAGCTGCTCGACGGTTACGCCAGCAGCATGCACTTCTCCCGTGATGAGAAAGTGGCCATCGCCCGTGAAATCGGCTTGACCCTCGCCCGCCGCTTCGACCCTCGCGCGCTGGACGTGATGACCAAGTACGATCCGGAGCTGCGCGACAACACCGTGTCCGAATGGCGCTTGCGTCTGCTGCTGCGCCTGGCCCGCTGGGACGACGCCTATCAGCTGACTCGCCGCTTGCCGCAGGATCTGGCGACCACCAACCGCTGGCGCTACTGGCAGGCCCGCAGCCTGGAACTGGCGCAGCCGCAGAACCCGGAAGCGCAAGCGCTCTACAAGAACCTGGCTCGTGAGCGGGATTTCTATGGCTTCCTCGCCGCTGATCGTTCGCAATCACCTTATTCGCTGGTCAACAAACCCTTGGTATTGAGCCAGGCACTGATCAACAAGGTCCGCAATACCCCAGGCGTGCGTCGGGCACTTGAGTTTCACGCTCGCGGGCAGATCGTCGATGGTCGCCGCGAGTGGTACCACGTCAGCCGCCACTTCAGCCGCGACGAAATGGTCGCCCAGGCGAAACTGGCGTACGACCTGAAATGGTATTTCCCGGCGATCCGCACCATCAGTCAGGCGCAGTACTGGGACGACCTGGACATCCGCTTCCCGATGGCCCACCGCGAAACCCTGGTGCGCGAAGCCAAGGTTCGTGGCCTGCATTCGAGCTGGGTGTTCGCCATCACCCGCCAGGAAAGTGCCTTCATGGACGACGCCCGCTCCGGCGTCGGCGCCAGTGGCCTGATGCAACTCATGCCCGGCACCGCCAAGGAAACTGCGCGCAAGTTCAGCATTCCACTGGCCTCGCCGCAGCAAGTGTTCGATCCGGACAAGAACATCCAGCTCGGCGCCGCTTACCTGAGCCAGGTTCACAGCCAGTTCAACGGCAACCGCGTCCTCGCCTCCGCCGCCTACAACGCCGGCCCCGGCCGCGTGCGTCAGTGGCTGCGCGGTGCGGACCACCTGAGCTTCGACGTCTGGGTGGAAAGCATCCCGTTCGACGAAACCCGTCAGTACGTGCAAAACGTGCTGTCGTACTCGGTGATCTACGGCCAGAAGCTCAACTCACCGCAACCGCTGGTGGATTGGCATGAGCGCTACTTTGACGATCAATGAACCTGCTTTGAAGCACTGACAAAAATGCCCGCATCGATTGATGCGGGCATTTTTTTTGGGGGCTCTACTGGGTCGATTACTTAGTCGGTTACTGGGTCGGTGAGAGCGCTGTGCCCATCACTGAACTGCAACGCCGCCAACCGCGCATACAGCGCATTGCTCGCAATCAATTCCTGATGCGTCCCCACCGCCACCAGTTTCCCTTGGTCCATCACCGCGATCCGGTCAGCGTTTTTCACCGTGGCCAGCCGGTGGGCGATGACCAGCGTGGTGCGGTTTTTCATCAGGCTCGGCAGGGCTTGCTGGATCAGGTGTTCGCTCTGGGCGTCAAGGGCGCTGGTGGCTTCGTCCAGCAGCAGGATCGGCGCGTCCACCAGCAACGCCCGGGCGATGGCCAGACGTTGGCGTTGACCACCGGACAAACCGAGGCCACCGTCGCCAAGGTGGGTCTGGTAGCCGTTGGGCATTTGTTCGATGAAGTCGTGGGCGTAAGCGATTTTCGCCGCTTCCTGAACCTGGGCCAGGGTGGCCGTCGGGTTGCCGTAGCGGATGTTCTCTTCGATGCTGCCAAAGAACAGCGCCGGGGATTGCGAGACCAGGGCGAAGCAGCGGCGCAGGTCCAACGGATCGAGTTGAGTCAGCGGCACGCCATCGAGCAGGATGCGTCCTTCGGCCGGGTCGTAAAAGCGCAGCAGCAAGTCATACACCGTCGACTTGCCGGCACCGGAAGGCCCGACCAACGCGAGGGTTTCACCGGCATTGATCATCAGATTCAAACCATCGACCGCATAGCTTTCGGGACGCGACGGGTAGGAAAAGCGCACGTCTTGCAGCACCAGGTCACCCTTCACCCGTTCAGGCAAGGTCACCAGGTCAGTGGTCGGTGGCCGGATGATGTTTTCCGAGCGCAGCAACTCGGCTATCCGCTCGGCGGCGCCAGCGGCACGCTGCAGTTCGCCGATCACTTCGCTCAACGTGCCGAATGCGCTGCCGACGATCAGGCTGTAAAACACGAACGCCGCCAGCTCACCCGCGGAAATTCGCCCGGCGATGACATCCATTCCGCCGACCCAGAGCATCACCCCGACCGCGCCAAGCACCAGCACGATCACCAGGGTAATCAGCCAGGCCCGCTGGAAGATCCGCTTGCGAGCGGTGTTGAAGGCCTCCTCTACCGTTACGGCGAAGCGCTGCTCGTCCTGGACCTGATGGTTGTAGGCCTGCACGGTTTTGATCTGGCCCAGGGTTTCGGAAACATAGCTGCCGATATCGGCAATCCGGTCCTGGCTCAGGCGCGACAGGCTACGCACCCGACGGCCGAAAATCAGGATCGGCGCGATCACCAACGGCAACGCGACCACCACGATGCTGGTGAGCTTGGGGTTGGTGATAAACAGCAGGACGATCCCGCCGATCACCATCAACAGATTGCGCAAAAACAGCGACAGCGAAGAGCCGATCACCGATTGCAGCAGCGTGGTGTCAGCGGTCAACCGCGACTGGATCTCGGAGCTGCGGTTGGCTTCGTAGAATCCTGGGTGCAGGTAAATCAGATGGTTGAACACTTGACGGCGGATGTCCGCGACGACGCGCTCACCGATCCATGAAACCAGGTAAAAACGCGCGAAGGTGCCAATCGCCAGCCCGACCACCAGCAACATAAACAGAACGATGGACTGATTGAGCAAATGTGGCGACTGGGTCATGAAACCCTGATCCACCAGCAAGCGAATCCCCTGCCCCATGGACAAGGTGATGCCCGCCGTGACGATCAATGCGAGCAAGGCGCCGACGGCCGGCCAGCGATAAGGCGCGATGAATCGCAGGGCCAGGCGCATGGCGCGCCGTTGACGGGAAGAGAGGATGGAGATCATTCGATGGCGCAACCAGTAGGGTTTGACGCGATCAAGCCTACACCGGTCGATGGGCTTGAACGCTGTAAATCATAATGAGTCAGGTTAAATATGACCGCAAAGCCTAGGACCTAGACGGTATTGGTCTAAAGTCCGGGTGGCAACACCGCCGTATTTCTGGTGGACTGATGCGACCGCCCCTGGAAAGATCGCAGGGAGTTGTCACAGCCCGGTCACCTGGCGGTTCTACAGTAAGCACACAACCTGATGAGGAGACAGGCAATGTCCTTGCAAAACAGCAGCGAAGACAAGATTGAAGTGATCCGCACACAGCCAGACCAGTCTCTGGGTTGCTCGATTATCGATAAGGATGGGCGCGAAGTACCGATCACTGAAGGCATGATCCAGGACGCTTGCCGCGAACTGGAAAAGCGATTGGTCAAGCCTGCCGAACAAAAGTGATATAGCCACCGTCTTCTTGACCCGGCCTCTGATGGCCGGGTTTTTTATGGGTGCTTGTTTATGTGGCTTAGGTAGGAGCTGGTCAGGACCTTTAGATTGCCGTTGCGCCCAAGGCTGCCACTATCTTCAGCAACTCAGGCGAATCACCCTCGATCCGCACCGCCAACCCATCAATCTCACGCCGCAGCGGATAATGCTTGCGCAGTAAATCGAACGCCGCGCGCTGCTCGCTCACATTGCCGACAAGGCTGCGACGGAAATCCGCATCGTCGCGGCGCGGGTCGTACACGCCGCGGCACAACATGGCCAGCGACCAGGCCGGATCGCTGTTAGCGTTCAAGGTCACTTGCGACAACCAGGGTGCGGGCAGCAAATCGTTCAAGCTGATCTGGGCCGCTTGCCCGAGAAAATCGCAATACGCCTGATAAATCTGCGCGGTCCCACGCTGTCTGCCGTCGAGGCTGTAACCAGCAATGTGCGGCGTCGCCAGCACACAGAGTTCGGCCAGTGCCACATCGACCTCAGGCTCACCTTCCCAGACATCCAGCACTGCTTGCAGGTCTTCGCGTTGCAGCAGTACCTGGCGCAGCGCGGCGTTGTCGACCACCGGGCCACGACTGGCGTTGATCAGCCAGGTGCCGGGTTTGAGCTGGCTCAAACGGTTTTTATCGAACAGATGCCAGGTCGACTGGGCGCCGTGTTTCTTCAACGGCGTGTGCAGGCTGATGACGTCGCACTGCTCGATGATCTGTTCGAGACTGACGTAATCGCCACCTTCAGCGGCTTGTCTTGGCGGATCGCAGACCAGCACGTTCCAGCCCAGACCTTGCAGAACCTTGACCAAGCGGCCGCCCACTTCACCGGCACCGACGACGCCGTAGGTGCGCTGAGTCAGGTCGGCGCCTTCGATTTCGGCCAGGGTCAGCAGACTGCCCAGTACGTAGTCGACCACGCCACGGGCATTGCAGCCGGGTGCGCTGGACCAGGTGATGCCGGCCCGCTGAAAGTAATCCAGATCCAGGTGATCCGTGCCGATGGTGCAAGTGCCGACAAAGCGTACTTTGCTGCCTTCGAGCAACGCGCGGTTAACGTTGGTCACCGAGCGCACCAGCAGCACATCGGCCTGTTCGACGGTGGCGCGGTCAATGGAGCGTCCCGGCACCCGGCGGATTTCACCGAAACCTTCGAAGAAGGCATCGAGCAGCGGGATATTTTCGTCGGCAACAATCAGCATGGCAGGCTCCTTTGGCGGATCGGCAGTGTAGGCGGAGATGGCCGTAGTGGGCCAGCAGGCATTAGCGGTCATCACGCGCCCTGTGGCGAGGGAGCTTGCTCCCGCTGGACTGCGCAGCAGTCCCAAAACCTTTGCACGCGGTGTACCTGTTGAAACCAGGTCGCTTGAATCGGGGCCGCTGCGCGACCCAGCGGGAGCAAGCTCCCTCGCCACAATAGCGCTCGGCATAAAACCGGGTCGGTGATTACAAATCCGCAACACAGGACTTTTCCTGACCACTGCGTCAGGGCGTAGAATGCGCCGCCTTGCGCATCAACATCTTTGGACGTTTCGCCCTTGAATTCCGTGACTGACCGCCTCGCCGCTACTTCTCTCACCCGCCCGGCCCGGGTTCGCCTGGAGCTGAAAAACCTGCTCGGCCTGGCCTTGCCGATCATGATCGCGCAACTGGCGACCACCGCCATGGGCTTTGTCGATGCGGTGATGGCGGGCCGGGTCGGGCCACGGGATCTTGCGGCGGTGGCGCTGGGCAACTCGATCTGGGTGCCGGTGTTTCTGTTGATGACCGGCACGCTGCTGGCCACGACCCCGAAAGTCGCCCAGCGTTTCGGCGCTGGCACCCACAGCGAGATCGGCCCGATTGTGCGCCAGGCACTGTGGCTGGCATTGGTGGTGGGCTTGATGTCGACCGGCATGTTGTTCAGCGCCGAACCGATTTTGCACATCATGAAGGTCGATCCCGAATTGATCGGCCCGTGCATGCAATACCTGCATGGCATCGCCAGCGGTTTGCCCGCCGTTGCGTTCTACCATGTGCTGCGCTGCTTCAGTGATGGCCTGGGGCGCACGCGTCCGGCCATGGTGTTGGGCCTGTGCGGGCTGGCGCTGAACATTCCGCTGAACTACATCTTCATCTATGGCCACTTCGGTGTGCCGGCCATGGGCGGTGTCGGTTGCGGCTGGGCCACGGCGATCGTGATGTGGGTGATGGCCCTGGGCATGGCCGGGTGGGAGCGCTGGGCGCCGGCGTATCAGTCGAGTGAGTTGTTCAGCCGTTTCGACTGGCCGCAGTGGTCGGTGATCAAACGCCTGCTGGGTATCGGCCTGCCGATCGGCATCGCGGTGTTCGCCGAGTCGAGCATCTTCGCGGTGATTGCGCTGCTGATCGGTAGCCTCGGCGCGACGGTCGTGGCCGGGCATCAGATCGCGCTGAACTTCAGCTCGCTGGTGTTCATGATTCCCTACTCCCTCGGCATGGCCGTGACCGTGCGGGTCGGCCAGGCGCTCGGCCGTCAGGAGCCGCGCGAAGCACGCTTCGCCGCCGGTGTCGGCATGGGCACGGCGCTGGCCTATGCGTGCATCTCCGCGAGCATGATGCTGTTGCTGCGTGAACACATCGCAACGATCTACACGTCTGATCCGACGGTGATTCATGTCGCGGCAATGCTGATTGTGTATTCAGCGCTGTTCCAGTTTTCCGATGCGATCCAGGTGACGGCTGCCGGCGCGTTGCGCGGCTATCAGGACACTCGGGTGACGATGATCCTGACGCTGTTCGCTTACTGGGGGATTGGTTTGCCGGTGGGTTACGCGTTGGGCCTGACCGATTGGTTCGGCGCGCCGAGCGGCCCGAGCGGACTGTGGCAGGGTTTGATCGTGGGCTTGAGTTGCGCGGCACTGATGCTGTCGATCCGCCTGACGCGCAGTGCACGCAAGCGGATTCGCATTAGCCAGTCGGCGGGTTAAGCGAGTTTCTTGCGGATCCAGTAGAGGTAGGTGCCGGCCTCTTCGTGCTGCGCCACCAGTTCGTGGTCGAGAAACACGCAGAACTTGGGAATGTCGCGACGGGTCGACGGGTCGGTGGCAATCACCTTGAGCAGGCCGCCGGGCACCAGGTCACGGATGTGCTGGTGCAGCATCATCACCGGTTCCGGGCAGTTGAGGCCGGTGGCGTCGAGGGTGCCGTCAACCGGCGTATCAATCATTTCACTCATGATTCACTCCTGAAACTTGCCGGCATTGTCGCGCATTGCCGGGTGTTCGGTCATCTGTGGCGTTACGCGTTACCTGTGGGAGCGGGCTTGCTCGCGAAAGCGGTGGGTCAGTCGACATCAATGTTGAATGTCCTTCCGCATTCGCGAGCAAGCCCGCTCCCACAGTGGTCCGGGTGTATCAGCGGGATTTCGGTTTCTTTACGTCGATCCGGCGCAGATGGCAGGTCACTTCTTCACGGTCGTGGTACAGCTGCTTGCAGCCGATCTCGACCCGAATACCGCGCTCCTTGAACCCGTCGGCGATGCGCTCCAGCAAGCGCTTCACTTCGGCGTAACGCTGTTTCATCGGCAGCTTGAGGTTGACCACCGCTTCGCGGCAATGCCCCTCGCCAATCCATTCTTCCAGCATCGCGGCGTTGCGCGCCGGTTTCTCGACGATGTCGCAGACCATCCAGTCCACCGGTTGCTTGGGCTTGAAGGTGAAGCCGTCAGCCATCAAGTGTTGCACCAGCCCCGTGTCCATCAGGCTTTCCGCCATCGGGCCGTTGTCGATCGCGGTGACCAGCATGCCGCGATTGACCAGTTGCCAGGTCCAGCCGCCGGGGGCGGCGCCGAGGTCGACGCCAGTCATGTCGCTGTGCAGGCGCTCATCCCATTGATCGCGCGGGATGAAGTGGTGCCAGGCTTCTTCCAGCTTCAGGGTCGAACGGCTCGGCGCTTCACGGGGAAACTTCAGGCGCGGGATGCCCATTGGCCACATCGCCGAGTTGTTCGACTCGGCCAGCCCCATGAACACTTCGCGGCCACTTTTGAAGGTCAGCAGCAGACGCGGCTTGTGGGCATCTTCAACCAGTTTGCCAGCGGCCATCAGCGCCTTGCGCAGGTGTCCTTCGAACTTCTTGCAGAAGTTCGACAGTTCCTTGCCATCGTTGGTGTCGACCATTTCCAGCCACAGGCTGCCGCACAGCGGGAAGTCCGCCATGTGCGCGAGGATCACGCTGATACGGTCGGTTTCCGGCAGGTCGATGAAGATCCCGCGAGCCCACTGGCGCGGGAAGATCAGGTCGGCGAAACGCTGACCACGCATCAGGCGCTCGGCGCCGTCTTCTTCGGTGCAGATGAATTCGGCGTAGGCGCTGGCGGTCTTGGCCTTGGCATAACCGGCCACGTTCAGCCGCGCGGCGTGTTCTGAAATCTCGGAACAGACTTCGCTTTCGAAGCCCGGCCGGCAATGCATAAAGAGGGTGTTCATTCTTACTCCTGGGCAGATGGCGAGAAATTCAACCACTGCGCGATGCCCAGACTTGCGTTGAAGCAAAGCCTGTCACGAAAACCGGCGCATGATAGCCGAGTTCGGAACCTTGGACTTGGCCATAGAGTCCAGTTATTAGCCTTAAGCACCAAACAGGACTAGGTTTAAACCTCTGTTCGTTCCCTCAGTCCGTAGCCGTGCGGACTCAAAGGAGTCATTTCAATGCCGTCCCTCGATAGCCTGAAAACCCTTAAAACCTTACAAGTCGACGACAAGACCTATCACTATTTCAGCTTGCCGGATGCCGCCAAGAGCTTGGGCGATCTGGACAAGCTGCCAATGTCGTTGAAAGTGCTGCTGGAAAACCTGCTGCGCTGGGAAGATGAAAAAACCGTCACCGGCGCCGACCTCAAGGCGATTGCCGCCTGGCTCAAGGAACGTCGCTCCGACCGTGAAATTCAATACCGTCCCGCGCGGGTTCTCATGCAGGACTTTACCGGCGTCCCTGCCGTGGTTGACCTGGCCGCCATGCGTGCCGCGATGGCGAAGGCCGGCGGCGACCCGCAGCGAATCAATCCACTCTCCCCCGTGGATCTGGTGATCGACCACTCCGTGATGGTCGACAAATTCGCCAGTGCCAGCGCCTTCGAACAGAACGTCGACATCGAAATGCAGCGCAACCACGAACGTTACGCCTTCCTGCGCTGGGGCCAGAGCGCCTTCGACAATTTCAGCGTGGTACCGCCCGGCACCGGGATCTGCCATCAGGTCAATCTGGAATACCTGGGGCGCACGGTCTGGACCAAGGACGAGGACGGCCGCACCTATGCCTTCCCCGACACCCTGGTCGGCACCGACTCCCACACCACCATGATCAACGGCCTCGGCGTACTCGGCTGGGGCGTCGGCGGGATCGAAGCAGAAGCGGCGATGCTTGGCCAACCGGTGTCGATGCTGATCCCGGAAGTGATCGGTTTCAAACTCACCGGCAAGCTCAAGGAAGGCATCACCGCTACCGACCTGGTGCTGACCGTCACCCAGATGCTGCGCAAGAAAGGCGTGGTCGGCAAATTCGTCGAGTTCTACGGTGACGGCCTCGCCGATCTGCCGCTGGCCGACCGTGCGACCATCGCCAACATGGCCCCGGAATACGGCGCCACCTGCGGTTTCTTCCCGGTGGATGACATCACTCTGGAATACCTGCGTTTATCCGGCCGCACCAGCGAGACCGTGAAGCTGGTCGAGGCCTACAGCAAAGCCCAGGGCCTGTGGCGCCTGCCGGGCCAGGAACCGGTGTTCACCGACAACCTGGCGCTGGACATGGGCAGCGTCGAAGCCAGCCTTGCCGGGCCGAAACGCCCGCAGGACCGGGTATCGCTGCCGAATGTCGCGCAAGCGTTCAGTGACTTCGTCGACCTGCAATTCAAACCCACCAGCAAGGAAGTCGGTCGTCTCGAAAGTGAAGGCGGCGGTGGCGTCGCGGTGGGCAATGCCGATCTGGCCGGTGAAGCCGACTACGAATACGACGGTCAGACCTATCGATTGAAAAACGGCGCGGTGGTGATTGCCGCGATCACCTCCTGCACCAACACCTCCAACCCGAGCGTGATGATGGCCGCCGGACTGGTGGCGAAGAAAGCCGTGGAAAAAGGCCTCAAGCGCAAACCGTGGGTCAAGAGCTCGCTGGCCCCAGGTTCGAAAGTGGTCACCGACTACTACAAGGCTGCCGGCCTGACCCAGTACCTTGATGAACTGGGTTTTGCCCTGGTCGGTTACGGCTGCACCACGTGCATCGGCAACTCCGGGCCATTGTCGGAGCCGATCGAAAAAGCCATTCAGGCCGCCGACCTGACCGTCGCCTCGGTGCTGTCGGGCAACCGCAACTTCGAAGGCCGTGTGCATCCTCTGGTGAAAACCAACTGGCTGGCCTCCCCGCCGCTGGTCGTCGCTTATGCGTTGGCCGGTACGGTGCGCATCGACATCAGCAGCGAGCCTTTGGGTACCGACAAGGATGGCAATCTGGTTTATCTGCGGGACATCTGGCCAAGCACCAAAGAGATCGCCGACGCGGTGAACCAGGTCAACACCGCGATGTTCCACAAGGAATACGCCGAAGTGTTTGCCGGCGACGAGCAATGGCAAGCGATTGAAGTGCCGCAAGCGGCGACGTATGTCTGGCAGGACGATTCGACTTACATCCAGCATCCACCGTTCTTCGATGACATCGGCGGGCCGCCGCCAGTGGTCAAGGACGTCGCGGGTGCCAGAGTCCTCGCGCTGCTGGGTGATTCGGTGACCACCGATCACATCTCCCCGGCCGGTAACATCAAGGTCGACAGCCCCGCAGGCCACTACCTGCGCGAGAAAGGCGTGGAACCACGGGACTTCAACTCCTATGGCTCGCGTCGCGGCAACCACGAAGTGATGATGCGCGGCACCTTTGCCAACATCCGCATTCGCAACGAGATGCTCGGCGGCGAAGAAGGTGGCAATACGATTTACATCCCCACCGGGGAGCGGGTGCCGATCTACGACGCGGCGATGCGTTATCAAGCCTCGGGCACACCGCTGGTGGTGATTGCAGGGCAAGAATACGGCACCGGCTCGAGCCGCGACTGGGCGGCCAAGGGCACCAATCTGCTGGGGGTCAAAGCGGTCATCGCCGAAAGTTTCGAACGGATTCACCGCTCCAATCTGGTGGGCATGGGCGTGTTGCCGTTGCAGTTCAAACTGGATCAAAACCGCAAGAGTCTGAACCTGACCGGCAAGGAGACGCTGGATATTCTGGGTTTGACCGGCGTCGAGCTGACGCCGCGGATGAACCTGACACTGGTGATCACCCGTGAAGACGGCAGCCGCGAGAAAGTCGAGGTGTTGTGCCGGATCGATACCCTGAATGAGGTGGAGTACTTCAAATCGGGGGGAATTTTGCATTACGTGTTACGACAGTTGATTGCCTCGTAACAACCTGCTGACACAGACACCGCCTTCGGGCGGTGTTTTTGTTTGTGGGGTGTACGTCCCTATAATCACGCGCCCCGAAAGGATCGCAGCCTTCTAATACGCCACCGCTCTAAAGGATTCCGAATGATTGCTCTGCCATGGAACTACCTGGCCCTTCTCTCCCTCGGCTATGGTTTGGCACTGATCTACGGCCAACTCGGCTGGCTGGCCATAATCTCCTTCGCATTGTTGCTGTTCACAGGTTTCGCCGTGCGCCAGCAAAAGGTTCAAGCCGGCCGCTATCTCGGTCATGGGGTGTTCTTCGTCCTGGTCCTGGCACTGGCGATGCACTGGCTTCCCGGTTTCTACAACGGTCGTGGTTTCGCCCCTCAGCAATTCACCGACGATGCCGTGCCGTTTTTCATGTACCTGAATCAGGACAAACCCCTGATCGGGTTCTGGCTTTTGCTGGTCTGCCCGTGGATTGTCGGCCGGCGTTCGCTGCGCCTTTCCATTTATGCCACCGCGCTGGGGCTGACGTTGAGCGCCGTGCTCGCCTTGGGTGGCGCGCTGTTGCTGGGCGTGATCAGCTGGGCACCGAAGTGGCCGGATCAAGCCTGGCTGTGGCTACTGAACAATCTGCTGCTGGTGACCCTGGTCGAGGAAGCACTCTTTCGCGGCTACATCCAGGGCGGTCTGACCCGGTGCTTCAAAAACCTGCCCTACGGTGAAAACCTCGCCCTGCTCCTCGCCTCGCTGCTGTTCGGCCTGGTGCATGTGGGTGCTGGCTGGCAATGGGTGTTGCTGGCGAGCCTGGCAGGTGTCGGCTATGGTCTGGCCTACCGTTTTGGTGGCTTGGGTGCGGCCATCGCCACCCATTTCGGCCTGAACCTGCTGCATTTCGGCCTGTTCACTTATCCGATGCTCGCCGGGTGACGCAATGGTCGTTTTGCGACGAACCACTGATTATTGAAAAATTACTTCAATAAATTCCCGATCATGCCGACACCCTGTCAAAGCCTTGCGGATTGAAAAAGCCATGCGTAATAACCAACCCACTACACAACGCGAACGGACCTTCCCGGCTCAGCAACGGTTGATTTCCACCACCGATGCCAAGGGCGTGATCACCTACTGCAACGACGCTTTCGTCGAGATCAGCGGGTTTTCTCGTGAGGAACTGATCCGTGCGCCGCATAACCTGGTCCGTCACCCTGACGTCCCGGCCGCGGTGTTCGCGCACATGTGGGGCACACTGAAACAAGGCTTGCCATGGATGGGCATTGTCAAGAATCGCTGCAAGACCGGTGATCACTACTGGGTTAACGCCTATGTCACGCCGGTTTTCGAAGGCAATCAGGTGGTCGGTTACGAATCGGTGCGGGTCAAACCCACCGCCGAGCAGATCCGCCGTGCCGAAGCGCTCTACCAACGCATCAACCAGGGCAAGTCGGCGATTCCTTCAACAGACAAATGGCTGCCGGTGCTGCAGGACTGGCTGCCGTTCATCCTCGTCAGCCAGTTGAGCTTCATGATCGGAGCGTCGCTCAATTCCCAATGGGGTTTTGCATTGGCCGCCGGCCTGTCGGTGCCATTGGGTCTGTTGGGGTTGAGCTGGCAACAGCGCGGCCTCAAGCGTCTGCTGCACCTGGCCGGGCAGACCACCTCCGACCCGTTGATCGCTCAGATGTACACCGACAGTCGCGGCGCTCAAGCACGTCTGGAGATGTCGATCCTCAGCCAGGAAGCCCGCCTGAAAACCTGCCTGACCCGTCTGCAGGACACCGCCGAGCACCTGAGCGACCAAGCAAAACAGTCCGACACCCTGGCGCATAACAGCTCCAACGGTCTGGAACGCCAACGCGTCGAAACCGAGCAAGTGGCCACTGCCGTCAACCAGATGGCCGCCACCACGCAGGAAGTCGCCAGCCACGTGCAGCGCACGGCCGATGCGACTCAGGAAGCCAATCGCCTGACCGGTCGCGGCCGCGACATCGCAGGGGAAACCCGCGAAGCCATCCAGCGCCTGTCGGTGGTGGTGGGTGAAACCGGCCTGACCGTGACCCAACTGGCCAAGGACAGCGACGAAATCGGTGGCGTGGTCGATGTGATCAAAGGCATCGCCGACCAGACCAACCTGCTGGCGTTGAACGCTGCCATCGAAGCGGCCCGTGCCGGTGAGATGGGTCGCGGGTTTGCGGTGGTCGCCGACGAAGTCCGTCAACTGGCACAACGCACCAGCGAATCCACCGGGCAGATCCACGCCCTGATCGCCAAGCTCCAGCAAACCGCCAGCACGGCGGTGCAAACCATGGAAGCCGGGCATCGCCAGGCTGAAGAAGGTGTGGCGCGGGTTCTGGAAGCGGATCAGGCTCTGGTGGGGATCAGCGAAGCGGTGGCCAACATCACCGACATGACCACCCAGATCGCTGCGGCGACCGAAGAGCAAAGTGCTGTCGCCGAAGAGATCAGCCGCAACATCAGCAACATCTCGCACCTGGCGGATCAGACCTCGGAACAGGCGCAACACTCGGCGTTGTTGAGTGAAGAGCTGACGAAAACGGCGAACACTCAGTATTCGTTGGTGGAACGGTTTAACCGCTGATTGTTGCTAGAAGCTGATACTCGGAGTGTGGGGGTTGGTAGGGTTTGAGATTTGTATCGTCTTGAAAATCCACCCCTCATCGGAACGCCGCCCGCCCAACCCTCCCGAAACGTCGGACCGCCCCATAGG
>NZ_JAGYGJ010000026.1:0-98611 GCF_019947405.1 Pseudomonas sp. GL-B-26
AGTAATCCATCTCCACAACCAAACGGATCGCCTCCGCTTTTTCCTCAGATGTAACAACCCGATATCCCATGATGATTCCTAAAGTCGACGCTCCTACATCATGGTCCAAAAATATTCGACCACTACACGGCAGCTCCTACAGGAGCGCTTCGGTCTGCGTAGGAGCTGCCGAAGGCTGCGATCTTTTTAGGTGTCAGGCCTTGTTCAGCGCCTGAGCCGCAGCCAATACCGCATCCACATGGCCCGGCACCTTCACTCCGCGCCATTCCTGACGCAGCACGCCGTCCTTGTCGATCAGGAAGGTGCTGCGATCAACGCCCATGTATTCTTTGCCATAGAGTTTTTTCAGCTTGATCACGTCGAACTGCTGGCAGAGCGCTTCTTCCTTGTCGCTGATCAGCTCAAAGGTGAACGCCTGCTTGGCCTTGAAATTTTCGTGTGATTTAAGGCTGTCGCGGGACACGCCGAAGACTTCGGTGTTGGCGGCTTTAAAAGCATCAAGCTGATCACGAAAGCCCTGACCCTGAGTGGTGCAGCCTGGCGTGCTGTCCTTCGGATAGAAGTAAATCACCACCTGCTTGCCTTTGAGGCTAGCGAGGTTGACGGTCTGCCCGCTGGTGGCGGGTGCTTCGAAGTCGGCAACCGGTTGGTCGATGGCAACGGCCATGAAAGCTTCCTTACATTGGGTTTTGTGGGCGCCACGGTTCGATAAGGGCATCCAGGTTCAGCGCGTCGGCGAAATCCAGGAACTGATCGCGCAGCCAGCTGATTTGCACGCCGGCCGGCAAGGTCACGGTAAACGTGGCATTGAGCATGGTGCCGCCGGTTTGCGGAGCCTGATAGGTGTCGCAGGTCAGGTTTTCCAGCTCGACGTTGTGGTCCATGAAGAACTGGCACAGCTCATTAATGATGTCCGAGCGGTAAGCCGAGCTGACATAGGCGACGTATGGCAGGGCCTGAGGGCGATTCTCCAGCGCCGCGCTGCGCACCACGTTGACCGTAAAGGCGTGCTTCTTGGCGAGGCTCGGCAGGCTGCCTTCGAGGCGCGCCAGGGCGTCCCAGCTGCCGGAGATCTCGAGGATCAACGCACTGCACTCGCCATGACGCGTCAGGCGAGAGGTGACCACGGCGCAGCGGTTTTCATGGCTGGCGCGGCACAGGACGTTAGTCAGCTCCATGGGGTTGGCGCCGAGGGCACTGATGACAAGGAATTGTTCGCGAACTGTGGGGGTGGACATGCAGCATTCCTAAAGCGATGAGCGGTCGATACTTCTACGGGCTTTTTTTACCGGGAGCGAGCCTGCGGATGCGAATTCAAAAAACCCGAGCCGCAAGGTTGCAACGTGCTCCAGAGTGGCAAGAGCGAGGGGTGGCAACGCTGGATCGGGGCTTGTGATGCCGAAAATGGAGGCTGGAACCCGGCGTACGAGCTTATCAGTACCGATCAAAGTCTGAAGGGTAGCGAAAAGCAGCGCCAAGGGGAATGGCAGCAGCGCAGTACTTCGCTTGTACAAGCATCTTGGCGCCAGTACCATTACCGCTCTCTTTTTCCGGCAGGAGCGGTTTCATGATTGCGGGCAGTATGGTGGCACTGGTCACACCCATGGATGCACAAGGGCGTCTTGACTGGGACAGCCTCAGCAAACTCGTGGACTTCCACCTTGAAAACGGCACCCATGCCATTGTCGCGGTCGGTACTACCGGCGAGTCGGCGACCCTCGATGTCAATGAGCACATCGCCGTCATCAAAGCCGTTGTCAAGCAGGTCAATGGCCGTATTCCGGTCATCGCCGGTACCGGCGCCAACTCGACCCGCGAAGCCGTCGAACTGACCCGCAACGCCAAGGATGCCGGCGCCGACGCCTGCCTTCTGGTCGTTCCGTACTACAACAAGCCGACCCAGGAAGGCTTGTACCAGCACTTCAAACACATCGCTGAAGCGGTCGACATTCCACAGATCCTCTATAACGTTCCCGGCCGCACTTCCTGCGACATGCAGGCCGAGACCGTGATTCGCCTGTCCACCGTGCCAAACATCATTGGTATCAAGGAAGCCACCGGCGACATGAAGCGTGCAAAGGCAATCCTTGATGGCGTGAGCAAGGACTTCATCGTGCTTTCCGGCGATGATCCGACCGCTGTCGAGCTGATCCTGATGGGCGGCAAGGGCAACATCTCCGTCACCGCCAACGTCGCCCCGCGCGAAATGGCTGACCTGTGCGAGGCCGCGCTCAAGGGCGACGCCGAGACTGCACGGGCAATCAACGAAAAATTGATGCCGCTGCACAAGGATCTGTTCATCGAAGCCAACCCGATTCCGGTGAAGTGGGCTTTGGTCGAAATGGGCCTGATGCACGAAGGCATTCGCCTGCCGCTGACCTGGCTGAGCGCACCTTGTCATGAAACGCTTCGCACGGCCCTGCGCCAGTGCAGCGTCCTGGTTTAATTGAGGAAGTACTACGCATGAAGCGATTGGCCGGACTTTCCGCACTTGCCTTGATCATCTCCAGCACCAGTGGCTGCGGATGGGTCTGGGGCCCGGAAGGTTATTTCCGTGACCGCGGTAGCGATTACCTGGAAGCGCAACAGACTGCACCCATGCAACTGCCGCCGGATGTCAGCACCGCCAAACGTCTGGATCCGCTGTTGCCGATCCCGCGCAACGTGGCCGATGACACCGTCAAGGGCGAGTACATCGTGCCTCGTCCGCAGCCGTTGTCGGCAGGGGCCGACGCCAGCGCCTACTCCCTGCAAAAGACCGGTGATTCGCGTTGGATCGTCGCGCAGAACCCGCCGGCCGAAGCCTGGCCAGTGGCTGTGCAGTTCTTCCAGGACAACGGTTTCCGTCTGGACGAACAGCGCCCGCAAACCGGCGAATTCACCACCACCTGGCAGCATTCCGACGAACTGTCCGCTGCGATGGCCAAGCGCCTGAGCGCAGCCGGTGTCGGCGCCGACAGCGAAACCCGTGTGCGGGTCCGCATCGAGCCAGGCGTGCAGCGCAACACCAGTGAAATCTACGTGGTCAGCGCCGAGCGTCCTGCTGGCAGCACCTCCGACGTGGCCTTCACCAACCGTTCGGTCAACACTGGCCTGGACGCGGCACTGGTCGACGACATGCTCGCGAGCATGAGCCGCATCTCGGAGAAGGGCGGTTCGGTCTCCATGCTGGCGTCGCGTGACTCCGATACGCCAAGTCGTGTCAGCCTGAGCGAAGACGGCAGCGGTAACCCTGTCCTGAACGTCGGCACCGATCTGGATCGTGCCTGGTCGAGCGTCGGTCGTGCGCTGGAGCAGGGCGAATGGCGCGTTGAAGACATCAACCGCAGCCTCGGTTTGTACTACATCAACCTGTCTGAAAAAGCCGAGAAGAAAGACGAGAAACCTGGTTTCTTCAGCGGCCTGTTCGGCAGCGCGCCGAGCAAGGAAGAAGTTGAAGCCCGTGCCGAGCGTTATCAGGTTCGCCTGAGCAAGGTTGGCGACAACGTCCAGGTCACCGTCGAGAAAAACATCAACACCGTGGCGCCAGCAGATGTGGCGCGCAAGGTATTGAGCGTGATTCAGGACAACCTGGGCTGATCACATGCGTTTTGCCGTTCTCGGCAGCGGTAGCCAAGGGAACGGCACGCTGATAGCCAGCGCTGACACGTATGTGCTGGTGGATTGTGGTTTCTCCCTGCGGGAAACCGAAAAACGCCTGCTGCGCCTGGGTGTGAACCCTGCGCAGCTGAGCGCGATACTCGTGACCCACGAACATGCCGACCACGTGCATGGCGTGGGTTTGCTGTCTCGGCGCTACAATCTGCCTGTCTACCTCAGTCGCGGTACCCTGCGCGGGATGCGCAAACCAATTGAACCGGCTGGCCTTCTGGCTGGCGGCGAGCAACTGCAGATCGGCGCACTGAGCATCGGCGTCATTGCCGTGGCCCATGATGCACATGAGCCGACGCAATATGTCTTCAGTGATGGTGAGCGGCGTTTTGGCCTGTTGACCGACCTGGGCTCGTATTGCAACAAGGTGCTGGACGGCTATCGGGACCTCGATGCGTTGATGATCGAGTCCAACCATTGCCGTGACATGCTGGCTCGCGGTCACTACCCGTACTTTCTCAAGCAGCGGGTAGGCGGTGAACTGGGGCATTTGAACAACCATCAGGCGGCATTCCTGGTGTCCGAGTTGGGCTGGCAAGGCCTGCAACACCTGGTCCTGGCCCATCTGAGCAGCAAGAACAACCTGCCGCAGCTGGCCCGGCAATGTTTTGTCGACACCCTCGGGTGCGACCCGGACTGGCTGCAACTGGCCGATCAAGATTCAGGGCTCGACTGGCGACACATCGCCTAGCCCACCTACTTAGCAAGCGGAGCCCATCATGGAAAAACGTGAAGAACTCTACCGCGGCAAAGCCAAATCGGTTTTCAAGACCGACGACGCTGACCGTTTGATCCTGCTGTTTCGCAACGACACTTCGGCGTTCGACGGCAAGCGCATCGAGCAGCTCGACCGCAAAGGCATGGTGAACAACAAGTTCAACGCCTTCATCATGCAGAAACTCGAAGCAGCCGGCGTGCCGACCCAATTCGACAAACTGCTGGGCGACAATGAATGCCTGGTGAAAAAACTCGACATGATCCCGGTCGAGTGCGTCGTGCGTAACTACGCCGCCGGCAGCCTGGTCAAGCGCCTGGGCGTCGAAGAGGGCATGAAGCTCAACCCTTACACCTTCGAACTGTTCCTGAAGGACGACGCCAAGGGCGACCCGTTCATCAACGAATCCCACGTTGTGGCCTTCGGTTGGGGCACCGCCGAGCAACTGGTTCGCATGAAAGAACTGTCGCTCAAGGTCAACGAAGTCCTGAGCAAACTGTTCGACGACGCCGGCCTGCTGCTGGTCGACTTCAAACTGGAATTCGGCGTGTTCTCCGACGGCTCCATCGTCCTGGGCGACGAATTCAGCCCGGACGGCTGCCGTCTGTGGGACAAGGCCACCGGTAAGAAAATGGACAAGGACCGCTTCCGTCAGGGCCTCGGTGACGTCATCGAAGCCTACGAAGAAGTCGCCAATCGTCTGGGCGTACCGCTTTAATCGACGCAAGCATCTGATAGCACGGAAAAATTTCGCTTAGGGGGTTCGCTTCCGGCAAAAGTGTTGTTATGATGCGCGCCGTTGGAGAGATGCCAGAGTGGCCGAATGGGACGGATTCGAAATCCGTTGTACCTTCACCGGTACCTAGGGTTCGAATCCCTATCTCTCCGCCATTATTGAATAAGACTAAGCCCCTGAAATTGTAAAAGATTTCAGGGGCTTTTTCGTTTCTGGCATTTCGTTCAGGGCAAGTTTGCCGCCTGTTTTCTGGCTGTTTAGCGATACCACCAACGGCGCTACCGCCAGCGCGCAGATCTATAGCCTGGTCGAGACCGCCAAGGTCAACGGCCAAGAGGCCTATACGTAGCTGCGTCACGTACTGGAGCGGTTGCCACAGGCCTCGTCGGTTGAGGACTACGAAGCGCTGCTGCCGTTGAACTGCTCGCCGGAAATGCCAAGGTAGATCGCTGCCCCGTCTTGGGGTAGGTGGGGTTTATGGAACGCTTACGGCCAAAGGCCCTCTCCCGGGCACCAAAACCTCGTAAACGCTCCACCGGAACCGTCCGACAAGCACGCCTTCCTCGCTCCATCGACCTAAGATGATTTCGTCAAGACGTGACTTAATGAAGGAGACAATCATTTTTCTGCAAGCTTCCTGAGAAATGGTTGCCACTTGTGCGTTGCTCCCTTCCAGTAATCACCTGAATCGCTCCAGTCGTTCGCTCCAGATATGCCCACTTCGGCGGTTTCAATCTTTCCACTCAATAATTGGCAGCCTGGGTCAGCAACGGCCAGCCGTGCCTGTGGGCAAACTGTTTTTAGCGCATCCAAGACCAGCAGGTAGTCCTCTTCGGAAGTCTGGAGTTCCTGCTCTTCTGGCATCGAGAATCGGCCGCGTTGGCGAACAAAGACAACATCCGGGGCCTCCGTGATAGTGTCAAACCACCGCTCAGTGACAAATTTCCACTTTGATGTGGCCTGCTCTACTTCCTCCAGCCAATTATCCGAAATGCCTCCGGATTCATCCCGCGAAAACTCATGGTGGAGGAAAACACCATAGCGGGTATTAATGACGGTTTCTAAACGTTTTCCGTTGAATGGGTGGAAGTAGTGCGACTTCTCGAGGAATCGTCTATCGGTGATGAACTTTAATCTTTCCGAGATCATCAGCGGGATTGACTGAAGTGGTGTAACTAGCCAGTCGAATGGCCCAGATAATTGGCGACCGAAAATGTTGCTTATTTGCCAAGCTACTTCGCATCGACCGCCCAAACTCGCAAACATTGGAGTTTGGCTAGCGCCGATTTTTTCTGCTTCCTGATCTCCCAAAGCCAAAAGCTTCTCCAGTTCTGAGATTCGATCACGTAGAGCCGCGCTTTCCTGCGAAATGGTTTCTATTGTTTGCTTTTTGCATATGACATATCCAAGCGAACCAATCATTTTTTGTATTTTGTTTTTCACTGAATAGTCCTTTCCAGTCCGCTTCAGGGCGGCTTATTGGTGCGGAGCATACCATGCTCATCATCCAGCAGAACGCCGGCCCAGTTGGACGTCGCGACCGCGAACTTGTGATCAAGTGCGAATGACGCTCAGCTCACAGACCGCGTTAAAGAGAAGATTTCAGGGGTTTTTTCGTTTCTGGCATTTCGTTCAGGGCAAGTTTGCCGCCTGTTTTCTCGGCGAGCGGTACGAGTTTCTCGCGAAACTCAGGCGGTATCGCTCTTTCCTATCGAACCTGAACTCTCGCCTGGATCACCCACAATCCCAGCAAAGTCAGAACAGCAAAGCCCCCACCCATCAAGAAAGTGCCTTGGAAGCCTACCGTGTCCCACAACGCTCCAGCGATGACGCTGGCCAGCAGCAAGGCCAACCCGGTCAACAGATTGAACATGCCAAATGCCGTTCCGCGCAGTTCAGCCGGCGCGCAATCGGCGATCAGGGCAGCGAATACCCCTTGGGTAAACCCCATGTGCAGCCCCCATAGAACGACGCCGACGACCAGGCCTTCGATGCCCGGCGCGAACGCCAGGGTCAGGTCGGCAGCAATCAGCAATATCAGACCCACGCCGAGCACTGCCACGCGGCTGACACGATCAGACAAGGCCCCGGCGGGATAGGCTGACAGTGAATACGCCACGCTCATCAGGACAAGCACCGCTGGCGCCCACATCGGCGCCAGCCCGACGGCCTGACCGCGCAGAATCAGAAAGGCTTCGCTGAAACGCGCCAGGGTGAACACCGCAGCGACACCCACCACCCACCAGTAGCCCGCGCCCAGTCGGACCAATTCCCGCCGGCTCAAAGGCGCACGCACCCGGTGCGTCCCTTCCACTTGTTTGGGCTCATGAACGAACACCAGCAGCACCGCGACGGCAAGGAAGGCCGGGATGACGGCCACCCAGAACACACTCTGGAAGTGGTTCGCGGTTAGCCACATCAATCCGATCGCCAGCAACGGTCCCAGGAATGCACCAACCGTATCAAGAGTTTGCCGCAGGCCGAAAGCTGCCCCCCGTATCTCGGGCGGCGTGATGTCGGCTACCAACGCATCGCGCGGGGCGCCGCGAATACCTTTGCCAATGCGGTCGATAAAACGCGCCCCGATCAGCCAGTCCAGCGAGCCCGCCAAAGGAAAGATCGGTTTGGACAGTGCCGCCAGTCCATAGCCCAGCGCCGCGAGCAATTTGCGCTTGCCCAATCGATCGCTGAGTGCCCCGGAGAATACCTTGGTGATCGAGGCCGTAGCTTCGGCTATGCCTTCGATGAGACCCACGGCCAAAACGGAGGTACCCAGTACTGTGACCATATAGAGCGGCAACAATGCATGGATCATCTCTGAGGAGATGTCCATCAGCATCGAGACGAAGCCCAGTGCCCAGATGCCGCCAGGCATGGTGCGCCAGACGTTGCCGGTTGACGTCTTCTTGATTGGCGCAGTAACCGAAGTGCCACCTGACTTGTCAGTGGTTTTCATCATGAGCCTCGAAAACCTGTTTTGGCGTAGGCATCCATTAGCGCCCCGCACCCCAGCAGCCGCGTTGCCGCTACCTCCGCCAAGATACGCTGTATCTATGAGTGATTTCGATCAACAGATTGCGCAATCTGCTGAAGAGAGTCGCCTTTCTGCCAGCGATGGCTTTCGGTGTAACCCTGGTCATTAGCTATCATGCAATACAGAGCAAATCACCGGATGACGGGGGAATGCATGAACAGATGGCGACGGATTTGGGTGTTTGTGAAGCTGCTGGCAGCATTTGCCGCCTGTGTGGCCGTTGCTGTTCAGGCTTTTAACTACATGTTGGAAAGTCCCGACGCAGCGCAGATGCACCCTTTGAGCATTTTGGTTGTTGGACTGATCTTTGGCTTCATCACCTATGGAATCCTTTCACTGATTGAAAGGGCTATACGGGGTTTCCTGCCCCATCCTGACCCAGTCACCACCACGGTAGCGGCTCAACCTCAAACAGAACTTGAGGAAGATGCCGGGCTGATGGAAGAACAGCCTTTGGCCCTGTCAGCCGACGATTCAACTCAGCAAAAAAATCAGTGAACAGTCCGTATGGCATGGATTACTGGGCGATCACCAAAGGCTCGAATCAGAGTTTTTGCGTCGGACCAGACAGCACCGCAGCGTAAGAAAAATATGCCTCTTCAAGGGAAAAGTTACTCAGCGCAGTCACCCAATTTACCGCCCCCCGAATCTATTGGTCGTCCCGCCAATCAAGGCTGTATCTGCGAAACATCCCCTGACATTGAAAGACCCTGCTGCAAAAAGTCCTCATCTACTCTCGTTTCGCAGGTCACTGATCTGCCGTCATCAGCAATCGCAAGGAGCGAGCAATGTATTTTGAGATTTACAGGCAAACCCGTGGCATCGCACAGACCGGCAAAGGTCAATGGCGGTGGCGTTTGAGGGCGGGAAACCATGAAACGATTGCCAGCGGGGAGGCTTACGTCAACAAGTCTGATTGTGTGCATGCCATCAGTTTGATCAAAGGGACCCACGATCAGACCCCGGTCAAGGAAATCTAGGCTTCAGGCGGTGAAGCTGCTCAGTCAGAGCAGCTTCGTTTCAGCGGGCGGTCTTACGGTTGTGAGCGCCGCTGCCTGAATCTGGATTAAACGTAAACTGCTCGAGTCGCATAGACGCCGATTGCGACACCTACCTAAACTGTTAGCAGATTTGGGGGCGCGGGGTCAGTGGATGAATCGTAACGAACTACGCAAGGCCGACATCAACCTGATGGTGGTGTTTGAAACGCTGATGCTCGAACGCAACGTCACCCGGGTGGCGGAAAAGTTGTTTCTCGGCCAGCCGACCATCAGTTCGGCACTCAATCGCTTGCGCACGATGTTCAACGACCCGCTGTTCATTCGCGTCGGGCATCGTATGGAGCCGACGGCGCGGGCCGAGGAGATTATTCTGCACCTGTCGCCGGCGCTTGATTCGTTGTCGGTGGCGTTGAGCCTGACCCATAATTTCGACCCCGCCAGCAGCACCATGACTTTTCGTATCGGGCTGTCGGACGATGTCGAGTTTGGCCTGCTGCCGCCGTTGCTGCGTGCCTTGCGCCAGGAAGCACCCAAGGTGGTGTTCGTGGTGCAGCATGTCGATTACTGGCGGATTCCGGATTTGCTGGCGTCGGGCGACATCACGGTTGGTATCAGCCAAACTCGCGGGCTGCCGGCTAACGCCAAGCGCAAGTTATTGCGGCACATCCTGCCCTGCATTTTGCGCGCGGACGCATCGGATACTCCGCTGACACTCGATGAATATTGCGCGCGACCGCACGTGCTGGTTTCTCACACCGCCAATGTCAGTGGTTACGCCGATGAGTGGCTGGCGGAGATTGGTCGTACGCGCCAAGTCGTCCTTTCCGTGCCGCAATACAGCTCGCTACCGGCCTTGCTCGCCGGGACAGATCTGATCGCCAGTCTGCCGGATTACGCCGCCGAAGCGATGGCCGCGTCCGGCCAGCTGTTCAAGGAACCGTTCCCGTTCAAGGCGCCGACCCTGGATCTGTCGATGGTCTGGCTCAGTCATGTCGATACGGACCCCGCCGAGCGCTGGTTGAGGTCGCGGCTGGAGGCGTTCATGAGTGAACGCTCGCTTTTACCGCCCGAGTGAGTAGGGCGATGCTGTGTTATATGTACGACCTTTCTGCCCACTTTCAGGAGCTCAGTCATGCCTCACCTGCACATGGAATACACCGCCAACCTGCCCGAGCTCAATGCCGACATGGCGTTGATCCGGCTCAACAATGCGTTGGTGGCTTCCGGTCAGTTTGCTGCCGAATACGACATCAAGAGCCGAGCGGTGAAGGTTGAGACGTTCAAGGTCGGCACGGTGTCAGGTGAGCGAGCCTTTGTGCATGTGAAACTGGCGCTGTTGAGCGGTCGTTCACCGCAGATCAAGCAGCAGTTGTCCGAAAGTTTGCTGGCCGTGGTGCAGGAGCTGTGTGAATGGCCGACGGACATTGAAGTCCAACTGGCCGTGGAAATCCTCGACATCGATCGAGAGTCCTACACCAAGATTGCCATCAGCCACTGAGTTTCAGGCCATTTCCTGCTCGGCGCAGGCCTTGACCACTTGCTCGCGCAGCCAGGTGTTGGCGCTGTCCTGATCGACATTCTGGCTCCACTGCATGTCGAGGCTGAAACCGGGCAAGCCGTTGGGCGCTTCGCAATGATTGAAGATCGCGTCGTTGGCCAGCAATTGCTGGATACGCCGAGGCAGGGTCAGGATGAAGTCGGTGCCGGTGATCATCTTCAGTGCCGCGCTGTAGCTGTTGGAGCGCGCGACGATCTGCCGTTTTTGCGCCTGCTGCGCCAGCCAGCCGTCGACCATGTTGGTGGTGGAAGTCCAGGGTGTCGGGAACACGTGCCGGCGTTCGACGAAGGCTTGCAGGCTTAAACGTGGCTCCGGCGGTGTGGCACGTTTATCGAAGACACAGACCAGGTCGTCCTCCAGCAGCAGCCGGGATTTGAAATCGCCATGACTGCGATGAAAGTTCGGGCCGAAGCAAATCACCAGGTCGAGGCTGCCGTCGCGTAGCTCTTCGGCCGGGATGTCGGTTTCGAACTTTTGCATGTTGACCATCACTGGAAGGTCGGCGAAATCGAAGCTTTTCAACAGACGCGGCAGGATCAACTGCTCGAAGTATTCCGGCGCGCAGATATTGAAGGTGACTGGTTGCAGGGTGGGGTCGAATGCTGGCGCACCGGCGTGACACAGGTTGATGCTTTCCAGGATCTTCAGCACGTGGGCGTACATGGTGCTGGCTTTGTAGGTAGGGCGCATACCCGCGCGGGTATTGATGAACAGCTCGTCTTCGAAACTGGTGCGCAGCTTTTTCAGGCAGTAACTCACGGTGGACTGGCTGACGCAGAGCGCCTCGGATACACCGCTGACGCTGCTTTGCTCATACACGGCGATAAACACCATGAGGTCCTGCATATCGAGCTTTCTAAGCAAGTTACTGTTCAACATCCGTTCCGTCTCGCTGTGCTCCTTGCGCTGACTGTGCGCAAACTTGTGCGAGTGATCCTAACGGAACGATGGTGCCAGGAGAATGCCTTGTAGGAGTTTTCATGGAAAGTTGTGGGGCGGTTCCAGAGTCCCTCAGCCCTGAACGGCTGCGGGCACCCCGCGGCGGCTGGACATCAGCAGTGCCCACATACCGACTCCCACCAGCAGCGCGCCGATGATTTCCAGCGGCAGTGGCGACTGACGTAACCAGAACCAGTGAAACAATGTGAGGAACAGCGTACTCAGGTAAATGTAGGAAATGACCGAGGAAGGGGCGATGACGCCGATGGCCCGATGCAGCAACCAGAAGGTCGCCAGCGTGGCGAACACCGCCAGGTAAATCAGCCACCAGAAATCGCTCACGGTCAGCAATGACGCCGATCGCCAGCCGCCGCTGAACCCACAGAATGCCAGCAGAAACAGCGCGCCGAACAGCATGTTCCAGAAAGTCATGCCCACCGGGCCGCGCCCCTTGAGGCTGCTGGCCTTGAGTCGTTGACTCAGGGGCGAGTAGAGCGCCATCACCAGGCAACCAACGCCATATACCGACACTGCATACAGCGAAGGTAGCTCACCCGGGCCTGCGCCTTTCAAAACCAGCAACCCGGCCCCGGCAGCGGCAATCAGCATCGGCAGCACCCGCTGTTTCAGGTTGCTGTCGGGCATCAATACGGCTTCGAACAGCAAGGTCAGCAGTGGCACCAAGGTGAACATCGTTCCAGTATTGACGGCCGAGGTGTAGCGCAGTGCCTCGAACAGCGAGCCGAAATACACCGCGAGCAGCAAGCCGAGCACGGCATGGCCGAACAGTCCGCGGGCGGTCATGGCGGTATCGCCCTTGAACAGCAGCAGCGGCAAAAACACCAGGGCGCAGAACAGCAGGCGCAAACCGGTCAGCAGGATCGGGTCGATGGCCTGGCTGACCTGTGCTGCCGCAGAAAACGAAGCCGCGATCAACAGTGCCCAGAGCAGCATGCCGACGTGAGCGGCGGCGAAACCGGTGTGTTTCATGGTGGGGTATCCGGGTCAGTGAATGTGTTGGGCGTAATGCCGCGGATCGAAGCGCAAAACCATCAGGATCATCAGTGCCATCACGCCGGTCAGTGACCACCAGGCCCATTCGAAGCTGCCAAGCTGATCGCGGATCAACCCGGCAATCAGCGGCGATAGACCGGCGATCAGGTAGCCGATGCCTTGCACGAACGCGGTCAGGCCTCCGGCACGCTGGGGATTGTCCAAATGATCCAGGGACACGATCAGGCTCATCGGGAACAGTCCGCCGATGCCGAGCCCCAACAGACATGGCCACAACAGACTCAGGTACTGCGGGCTGAGAATAAGTCCGCAGAAACCGGCCATGATCAGCGCCAGCAACACCACCAGCACCACGCGCCGGTCACGGCTGCGGTTGGCGATGGCTGGTGTCAGCAGGCCGGACAACACTTCCATGGCGGTTAGGAAACCCAGCAGCAATCCGGCGTTTTGTTCGCTCCAACCCTTTTCCACGTAGTACGGCGCCAGCCAGGCCAGCACACAGGTGTAGGACGCCGTGCCCAGGCCGAAGAAGATGGCGAGCAGCCAGGCGCGGGAATTGCCGAAGAAGGAGCCATTGCGCTGCGCCTGAGCAGGCTGCGCCGGCAGCCGTTCACGTTGCACGCACCAAAACAGCAACGCTATCAGCGCCAGCGCCGCCCAGATCGCCAGGCCTACGCGCCAGCTGCCAGTGCGGATCATCACCAGCGGCGCAAACGACGCCGCAATCGCTGCGCCGGTCATTATCGACGTGACGTAGAGCCCCATGCACACGGAAACGTTGTCGCTGAAGCGGGATTTGATCAGCGCCGGCATCAACGCCTGGATCAGCGCGATACCGATACCCGCCAGCACGGCGCTGAGGATCAGTTCGGCCGCCGAATCGAGGAATAACCGCGACACCGTGGCCACGCCGATGATCAGCAGCGAGAGCACCACGGTGCGTTGTTCGCCGATTCGTTGGCTGACGCCCAGCCCAAAGAACATCGCCAGCCCCATTGCCATCACTGGCAGCATGGTCAACAGCGAGGCCAGGCTGAAACTCAGTGCAATGTCACCGCGAATCGCCGACAGCAAAGGACCAATCGCGGCCATGGAAGGCCGCAGGTTCAGGGCGACAAGAATGATGCTGAACATCAGCCAGAGGGCGGGGCGGGAGATTGCGCGAACGTTTTCCATCTATCGGACCTTGAATGACAAGGAGCCGATTAGGCGCGCGAGGCCTAGGGGCCGCAAATCAGAAAGTCCGAAGCAGTATTTAGAAATTAAATAGTTCTGCTGCGACGCGAGCCCCAATGTGAATGTTTAGCCATATCGCAACCAAAGTTCTTCAAATCCCGATTTAACGACTTAACCTCCCGTGTGACGCTGCTGCTCACCTGTTCTCTGCGGTTTTATCTATGGACGGTTGTCCCGTCGCACTTCCCTCCGAATTAGCCTTTTGGGCGCTGTGGCACTGCCGTCACGCGCGCCCACCGGATTCCTGCCTTTCCCGTTGATTGTTCCTACAGTTCCCGCACTGCGTGCCGGGATCAAAACGGCGACGCCTGTGCGTTTGCCTGACGCGGAAATAAGAGAATTCCCATGAGTATTGCCACGACATCTTTCGCCTCCAAGCAAGAAGCCCAGACCTTTCTGGAGCAGAACCCGGATATCGAGATGTTCGAGTTGTTCATCCTCGACAACAACGGTGTGCCTCGGGGCAAATTGCTGCACCGCGATGAATTGCTGGCGGTGTACGAAAGCGGGCGGCCATTGCCGAGTACCATTCTTGGCCTGACCATCAATGGCGATGACGTGGAAAACTCCGGCCTGGTCTGGGACGTTGGCGATATCGACTGCCGGGCGTACCCGATCAGCGGCAGTTTGACGCGCATGCCGTGGCGGCTGATTCCTACGGCGGCGGTGCAGGTCAGCATGCACCCGACGGAGGGGATGCCCGCGACGATTGCCGATCCACGGCATCTGCTGGCGAAAGTCATCGAAGGCTTGCAGGCCGACGGTTATTACCCGGTGATGGCGGCGGAGCTGGAGTTCTACCTGCTGGATCAGCAGCGCGACAGCAACGGTCGGCCGCAACCGGCGCGGGATGTCGATGGCGGGCGGCCGCGAGGGACTCAGGTCTACGGTTTGCGTGAACTGGAACAGATCGAGCCGTTTCTGGCCGATCTTTACAGCGCCTGCAAACTCCAGGGCATTCCCGCGCGCACGGCGATTTCCGAATACGCGCCGGGGCAAGTGGAAATCACCCTCGAACACCGCACCGACGCCTTGCAGGCGATGGACGAGGCGGTACGCTACAAACGACTGGTCAAGGGCGTGGCGCACAAGCACGGGATGACGGCGTGCTTCATGGCCAAACCGTTCGATGACCTGGCGGGCACTGGCATGCACATGCACGTCAGCCTGGCGGACAAGGAGGGCAACAACCTGTTCGCCAGCGAAGCCCCGGACGGCACGCCACTGCTCAAACAGGCGGTCGGCGGGATGCTCAGTACCTTGCTCGATTCGTTGCTGCTGTTCTGCCCGAACGCCAACTCCTACCGTCGCTTCCAGACCAACAGCTATGCGCCGCTGGCACCCACGTGGGGCGTGGACAATCGCACCGTGAGTTTGCGCGTGCCCGGCGGGCCGGCGTTTTCCCGGCATATCGAACACCGCATCTGTGGCGCCGACGCCAACCCGTATCTGGCGGCCGCGGCGATTCTGGCCGGGATCCATCGCGGTATACGCGAACAGCTCGATCCAGGCGCGCCGGTGGAGGGCAATGGGTACGCCCAGGCCACGGAGCTGTTACCGACTGACTGGCTGACCACGTTGCGAGCGCTGGAAGGTTCGGGCTGGGCACGGGAAGCGTTCGGTGGTCAGTTCCTCGGCGTGTACCTGGCAGTAAAACGTGCCGAGTATCGACAGTTCATGGGCGAAGTCGGCGAGCAGGACTGGCGTTGGTATTTGAATCAAGCCTGAACAGAACCTGAACCATTCTCAAATAAGTTGAGCGCTTTGGCCTCATACCATGAGCCAACTAATCGTTGGCTTCTTTTTCACAAAAAATTGATGGTTGGCAGCCTAAAATTAGTGCTGTCACGGTAAATGAAATTTTCACATTTGCCGAAGGCACTTCTTTTCAGGAACAGCCGATCATCATGTTGAAGATTAAAGCCGTGCGCCCCGAGTGGGTGACACTGATTGCCAGTGCCTTTCTATTAACGGGCTTCAATCTTGTTCTCTGGCAACACCTGTTTGAAATCACGGCCTCTGACGGTCAAGGCATCGTCATGCGCGTGGCGTTCGGCTTGATGATTCTGGCTGCCTTCAACATTGTGCTGACCCTGCTGGCTTTCCGACCCGTGATGAAGCCGGTCCTGACGCTGATCTTCATGGTCAGTGCGGGCGTGGCGTACTTCATGAGCCAATATGGTGTTTTGATTGATACCGGCATGTTGCGTAACTTTGCTCAAACCAATGCGACGGAAGTGCGTGACTTACTCTCGATCAAGTTGCTTGTTTATATTGTTTTGCTCGGTGTATTGCCGTCCTGTTTGTTATGGAGAACGCCGGTTAGTTACCGTCGCTGGCACCGTGAACTACTCAGTAAAATTCTCGTGAGTGTCGCATCAGTTGCCGTGATCGGTGGTGTCGCACTGGTTAACTATCAAGGCTTGTCCTCATTGTTTCGCAATCACCATGAATTGCGCCTGATGGTAGTGCCAAGCAACTACATCGGTGCCTCTTTCGGCTTTCTGCGTGAGCAGGTCGCGTCTGCGCGGCAACCCTTTGTCACACTGGGCGAAGATGCCCAGCGAAATCCCGCCTGGCAAACCCATGGCCGAAAATCCCTGACCGTGCTGGTGGTGGGCGAAAGTGCCCGGGCCGAGAACTTCGGCATTCTGGGGTATAACCGTGACACCACACCGAAACTGAGTAAAGAGGCCGGCTTGATCGCGTTCACCGACGTGCATTCCTGCGGGACGGAAACAGCAGTGTCGGTGCCGTGCATGTTCTCCGACATGGGCCGCAAGGATTACAACGCCAGCAAGGCAAAGAACCAGGAAGGCCTGCTGGATGTACTCAAACGCGCGGGTCTCGACGTGATCTGGCGCGATAACCAATCGGGCTGCAAAGGCACTTGCGATCGGGTTACCGTCGACGACGTCAGTAACCTGAAAGACCCGGTGCTGTGCGCCAATAGCGAATGCCGCGATGAAATCCTGCTGCAGGGTTTGCAGCACTTCATCGATACCCTGGATAAAGACACGGTGCTGGTGTTGCATCAGATGGGCAGTCACGGTCCGGAATACTTCAAGCGCTACCCGAAAGAATACGAGCGCTTCACCCCGGTTTGTGAAAGTAACGCCCTGAACAATTGCAGTCGCGAAAGTATCGTCAATGGCTACGACAACACCCTGGTGTATACCGACCACGTGCTGTCCACCCTGATCGATTTGTTGCGTAGTAATCAGGACAAAGTTGATACCGCAATGCTCTATCTGTCGGACCACGGCGAATCCCTGGGCGAGTACAACTTGTTCCTGCATGGCACGCCTTACATGCTGGCGCCGGAACAACAAAAGCATGTCGCGATGCTGGCCTGGTTTTCCGACAGCTATCAAAAGTCGTTCTCGGTGGACACCCATTGCCTGCAACTGAGTCGCGACAAGCCCTTGAGCCAGGACAACCTGTTCCATTCGATGCTCGGTCTGCTGGAGGTCCAGAGCAAGGTGTACAAGCAGAATCTGGATATGTTTGCTGGATGTCGTGGTGCGGTGATCGACGGCGTGTTGGCCACAGAGTGAGTACCTCAACCTTTTTTTCATGCGCCGGTCGCTAACGTGCGGCCGGCAGAGTTTCCTCCGAGAGCCATTGCACATGTCCGCTCAACCCCCATCTGCCATCGAGCTTGAGATCGCCCGGCGCTACGATCAGGAGCACGCCCGCGTCTGTCTTCAGCCGCGACCGCGTGGCCTGGCCGGGCGGTTGACGTTCTGGCGTGACGAGCAATTGGTGCGCAACGCGCTCAAGGCTGCCGGCGAGCCGGGCCTGGTTCTCGATGTGGCCTGCGGTGTCGGGCGCTTCTGGCCGGTACTGGCCGAGCATGCAAACCGGGTGATCCTCGCAGCCGATCCGTCTCAGGACATACTCGATCATGCCCGCACCCACCATCCGCAGAGCCTGCTGAAACGGGTCAAGACCTTTCAGAGTTCAGCGTTCACCATCGGCTTGTCGGCGAATGCGGTTGACTGCATTTTTTGCATGCAGTTGTTTCAACACATCGCCTGCCCCGAGCATCGTTTGGCCATGCTTAAGGAGTTTCATCGGGTCAGTCGCGATACGGTGATTGTGGCGGTACGGGTCGATGCTCATTTCAAAGGCCGGCGCACGGATGCACAGGGCGCTCCGCCCCGACCGTTGGCCAGCAAGGCCGACGTGGAAGCCGAGTTCAAGCGCGCAGGTTTGCGCTTGCTCAGTCATCAGGACTTCCTGCCCGGCTGTGCGCGGATGCGCGTCTACGTACTGCGTAAGGCCGGCTAGTCTCCGCTTGTCAGACATTTCTTGCTGTTTTGCAGGAGTTTTCGCTAAAGCTCTTGTTCAGTGAATGCGCGGAAATCGCCGGGGGCGATATATACTGCGCGCCATTCTTCAAGGGAGAGCCGTGTGGCCATCGATATTCACTGGATTCGCGACAACGATAGCCTCGGTCAGTTTTGCGCCGAGTGGCAGCAGCTGCCATTCGTTGCCCTCGACACCGAATTCATGCGGGTCGACACCTTTTATCCGATCGCGGGCCTGCTGCAGATCGGCGATGGCGTACGCGCTTACCTGATTGACCCGCTGAGCATCGACAACTGGCAGCCTCTGGCCGCATTGCTGGAAAACCCGGCCGTGGTCAAAGTCGTCCATGCGTGCAGCGAAGACCTCGAAGTCCTGCTGCGCCTGACCGGTAGCCTGCCGGCGCCGTTGTTCGACACTCAGTTGGCCGCCGCTTACCTGAACCTGGGTTTCTCCATGGGCTATTCGCGGCTGGTGCAGGAAGTGCTCGGCATCGACCTGCCCAAGGGCGAGACCCGTTCCGACTGGCTGCAACGTCCACTTTCCGACACCCAAATCAGCTACGCCGCCGAAGATGCTTTGCACTTGGCGGAAGTTTTCGTACAGCTTCGTCCGAAGCTGTCTGACGACAAGTACGCCTGGGTCCAGGAAGACGGCGCCGAGCTGGTGGCCAACCTGCGACGCGAAGTTGATCCGTATGAGGTCTATCGCGAAGCCAAGCTGGCCTGGAAACTCTCCCGCGCCCAGCTCGTCGTGTTGCGTGAACTGTGCGCCTGGCGTGAGCGCGAGGCCCGCGCCCGTGATCTGCCGCGCAACCGCATCGTGCGTGAGCATTCCCTGTGGCCGCTGGCGCGGACTCAGCCGGACAACCTCGGCGCGCTGGCGAAAATCGAAGACATGCACCCGCGTACCGTGCGTCAGGATGGCGAATTTCTGCTTGATCTGATCAAGCGCTCTGGCAGTGTGTCGCCTGATCAATGGCCGCCAGCGGTACCGGAGCCTTTGCCGGTGGACGCCGCGACGCTGGTCAAACAGCTGCGTGCGATCGGCCAGGCCGAAGCCGAGCGCCTGAACATTGCGCCGGAGCTGATGCTGCGCAAGAAAACCCTGGAAGCGCTGCTCAAGAGCGGCTACCCCAACGGTCCTTACCAATTGCCTGATTCGCTGCGTGGCTGGCGCCGCGAATTGATGGGCCAGGCGCTGCTCGACAGCCTGGCCACCGCCGGAGAACAGCCTTGAAACGTATTTGTTCCATCTACCGAAGCCTGAAGAAAAACGAGATGTACCTTTATGTGCTCAAAAGCGATGCACTGGAACGCGTCCCGGAAAGTCTGATGGCCGCCTTCGGCAAACCGCATCACGCCTTCGACCTGGTGCTGACCCCCGAGCGCAAACTGTCGCGCGAGGACATCACCGTGGTGCTGGATAACCTTGAGAAGCAGGGTTACCACTTGCAAATGCCGCCGGCCGAAGACGAGTACATCGAACACTTGCCGGAAGAATTGCTGCGCCGCAACGACCCGATGTGACGGGCAGACAGGCTCTGTTCAGAGCCTTTATGAAACACTGGAATGATTTTGGCGATGGCCAGGGCGATGGAGCGTTACTCCATCGGCGGCCGTCTGCACTGTTTTTGAAAGGTTTGAACCATGCGCGTTCTGATTGCTGAACACGACCACCCGGTGTACGCCCAGCTGTTGCGTCAAGCAGCGCCCGACCTGGAAGTGCTGACCAGCGGCGACTCCGCCGAACTGGCCAGCCAGGCCGCTGATTGTCCAATCTGGCTCGGTCAGCCGGACCTGCTGGCGACCTTGCTGCGTCAGGGCCACGAGCCACAATGGCTGCAATCGACCTGGGCGGGCATTACGCCGCTGCTGGCCGACGGCTTGCCTCGGCACTATCGCCTGACTCGGGCGGTGGGGATTTTCGGTCAGGTCATGGCCGAATACGTGCTGACTTATATGCTCGGCCACGAACGCGAAGTGCTGCCGCGGCTGGTCAGCCAGGTCGAGCGCAAGTGGGACAGTCGACATGGCCAAAGCCTGGCCGGGCGCAAAGTGTTGATCGTCGGCACCGGTGACATCGGCCAGACCGTGGCGCGGTTCCTTCTGCCGTTTGGCATCGAGTTGTACGGCATCGCCAGCGAAGCCCGCGAGCAGGCGCCGTTTGTCGAAATCGGGGCGCTGGCTGATCTGCCGCGTCTGGTGGGTGAAGTGGATTACGTGATCAATCTGCTGCCCAATACGCCGAACACCCACGACCTGTACGACGCGGCGCTGTTCAAGCAATTCAAGCCGACCGGGTTGTTCATCAACGTCGGGCGCGGCGTGGCGGTGGTCGATGCGGACCTGGTGGAGGCCTTGAAAGAAGGGCATCTGGCCGGTGCGGTGATCGACGTCTGCCGTCAGGAGCCGCTGCCGCAACGTCATCCGTTCTGGACCGCTTGGGGCCTGCTGCTGACCGGCCACAGCTCGGCACCGACCTCGCCATCGATGATGGTGAATCTGTTTGTCGAGAACCTGCGGGCGTATCAGGCGGGTGAGGCATTGCGCGGGGAAGTGGATTTCAATCGCGGGTATTGAATCCACCACCAATCAAATTGTGGGAGCGGGCTTGCTCGCGAAAGCGGTCTGTCAGTCAACATCGATGTTGAACGTGATGGCCCCTTCGCGAGCAAGCCCGCTCCCACATTGGTTTTTCGGTGTGGCTTAGAGGGTGAAGTCGCCTTCGGCGGCCAACTCGCTCAGCGGACGACGTGGGCTTGGCTCTTCACGCGCTTGCAGGTAATCCGCCAGCGTCGCCTTGTCGCCCAGTTTGCCCACTGCCACCGCCGCGTGCAGCGCATAACCCTCGGGAATGTTCAGCTCCTTGCGAGTCAGGTCCTGGTCGAAACCGGCCATGCCGTGGGTGTGCCAGCCGCTGATGCTCGCTTGCAGCGCCAGATGCCCCCAAGCGGAACCGGTGTCGAAGGTGTGCCACAAGGCCGGGGTTTCTTCGGTGGCGCCAGGCACCGCGAAGGTGGTTTTCGAGATCACGATCACCAGTGCCGAGGCGTGTTGCGCCCAGCCGCGGTTGAACTCATTCAGCAGGCCCAGGAAACGCTCCCAGTTTGGCGTGTCGCGACGCGCATACAGAAACCGCCAAGGCTGCGAGTTGTAGGCCGATGGCGCCCAGCGCGCGGCTTCGAAGAAGCTCAGCAGGGTCTCTTCCGGGATGCTTTCGCCGGTGAAGGCGCGGGGCGACCAGCGGTCGGTGAACTGAGGGTGGATGGCATAGTCGGCAACGCGTGGATTAGCACTCATCAGGAGATTCCTTGCTACGTTTGAAGGTGAGGGGCGACGCAAAACCCTACTGGGCGGCGCAATAACTGACAAGCTCGTTCTACCGGCAGTCGCCAACGCTTGGCCCACAAGGGCCTTGGCACTAGACTGGCGGCCTTTTCACCACCTGATGTTGATGCTTGAGCCATGGCCGCCAAAGTCGAACCGTTCTGGATACGCAAAACCCTCGATCAACTCGATCAAGAGGAATGGGAATCGCTGTGCGACGGCTGCGGTCTGTGCTGCCTGCAAAAGCTCGAAGATGAAGACGACAACAGCGTCTATTACACGCGTATCGCCTGCAAACTGCTGGACCTGAAAACCTGTCAGTGCACCGATTACCCGAACCGCCGCGATTTCGTCCCCGACTGTATTCAGCTCACCCCAGGCAAGGCCGATGAGTTCAAATGGCTGCCGCCGACCTGCGGCTATCGACTGGTCAGCGAAGGCCAGGACCTGCCGCTCTGGCACCATCTGGTGTGCGGGGATCGCGATGCGGTGCACCACGAACGTATTTCCCAGTCCGGGCGCATGCTCGCCGAAGGCAGCGTGGCCGAAGACGATTGGGAAGACCATCTGATTTTTCGAGCGGGTTAATTCCCACTCAAAAACCGGCAGTGATTACTAGAATTCAAGGCTGCTATGCAGCCCAGCGCGAGCAAGCTCGCTCGCCACAAGGAGTGTGTATGGCTGTGGGATTGCGGCTGGCGTTGGCCCTTGGGCTTTTGGCCCTGAGTTCGCCCGTGTGGGCGGCGAAGAAGGTTGATCTGGATTACCACGTGCGCCTGTTGCCGCAAAGCGATCAGGCCGAAGTTCGGCTGACCCTGGCTCAGGGTTCGGCGGTGCGCAGTCTGGATTTCGACCTGGGCGATGGCAGTCACTACAGCGATTTCAAGGCCGATGGCCAATGGCAGCTCACGCCGGGCAAGCAGGCCCGTGGTATCTGGCGTCCGGCCGCCGACAAGGCCAGCCTGACCTACCGCGTACGCATCAGCCACGGGCGCAAGAGCGGCAGCTTCGATACGCGCATGACGCCAACTTGGGCGCTGCTGCGCGGCGACGATCTGGTGCCGGCGGCCAAACTCGATCAGCAGGACGGCATTGAGCTGGTTTCACGCCTTGAATTCGAATTGCCCACCGGCTGGAAAAGCGTTGAAACCGCCTGGCCGCGAATCGGCAAGAACAAATTCCGGGTCGATAACGTTTCTCGCTTGTTCGACCGGCCCACCGGCTGGATGCTCGCCGGCCACCTCGGCAGCCGTCGCACGCGATTGGGGGAAACCGAAGTCACCGTCGCCTCGCCTCAAGGCCAGGGCATGCGCCGCATGGATGTGCTGACGCTGCTGACCTTTGTCTGGCCGCAAGTTCAGGCGGTATATCCCCGTCATCCCGTCAAACTGCTGATTGTCGGTGCCAACGACCCAATGTGGCGTGGCAGTCTGGGCGCTCGCGAATCGATCTATCTGAACACGCGTCTGCCGCTGGTCAGCGAAAGCGGTACCAGTGCGCTGGTGCGGGAATTGGCGCAGGTGTTCGGGCGGATCAACGACCAGCAGCGCAGTGACTGGATCAGCGAAGGATTTGCCGAGTATTACGCCATCGAACTGGTGCGCCGCGCCGGCGGCATGAGTGATGAGCGGTATGAGAGTTTGCAGAAGAAGTTGGCCAGGGACGGCCAGAACGTCACGACCTTGCGCGCTGAGCAGGTCAGCCCGGCGCAGGTGTCGAAAGCGGTCGTGTTATTGCAGGAACTGGATCGCGAGATTCGCCTGAAGACCCGCAACAAGCGTTCGCTGGATGATGTGTTGCGCGGGGCGATGCATCTGGAGAGCGTGGATACCAAGGAATTCGTTCAGCTCGCCGAAAGCGTTATTGGCGAGTCTTCCAAGGTCCTTGATACCGAGTTGCTTCAGTAATACCGCCTTCGCGAGCAAGCCCGCTCCCACATTAGATCTCTGTCGTACACATAACCAGTGTCCACTGACGATCAAATGTGGGAGCGGGCTTGCTCGCGAAGAGGCCCTAAGCCTCATCGAATTTCCTGGATCAAACCCCGGTTTTAGGCGACTTCAACGAATCATTGCCAGTCACCGTAGCGGTATTGGTTGCCGCTTCGGCATTCGCCTTCAACCGGTTCAGCTCTTCACCGGCCCGCTGAATCTTCGCCCGCACGTTGTTCATGTCCTGGCGGCTTTTCTCCAGCAGGCTTTTCGCCGAACTGTGCCCGGTAATACCACGCGCCAGGGCCACACCGCCGATAGCCACTTGAATCAAGCCGAACAGACCACCGCGACGCAGACCCTTGCCGACCATCACCACGCCGCCGGCCAGGGAGCCGATGCGTTCCCAGCCCTGCACGTTCTGGTCAGTGTGAGTCTGGAACGGGGTGGATTCGATGCGTTCTACGCGTTTGAGTTCGCTCATGATCTGTCTCCTGGCTGGAATGACGCTTCAAGAATAGATAATCAAGAATAGATAATTAAGCTGACTGCCAAGGCGGGCGGCTTGTTCCATCGGATGTACGCTGAATCAGCGAAATTTCGCCCCGGAGCGAGTGTTGAGCCCCTTGGACATGCGGTCATAGAGCACGACGTTGACGGTGGCCGCCAGGTTCATGCAACCGGTGGTCGGGATGTAGACCACGTCTTCGCACCAGTCGCGAATCTCTTTATCCAGCGAGCCGTCTTCCGGGCCGAAGATGTACAGCGCGCGGTCCGGATGCGTGTATTCCGGCAGCGAACGGGCGCCGTCCACCAGTTCCACAGCGACCGGCACGCAGCCCAGCGGCAGGATTTTTTTCAGGTCGTCGATGCCGATCAGCGGAATGTCGTAGTGGACGCGCTTGGTGTCGGTGACGAAGTCGGCGGCGCGTTCATAACGCTTGCCGGTGTAGAACACGGACGCCACGCCATAACAGCCAGCGGCGCGCATCACCGAACCGACGTTCTCCGGTGATTTGGGGTTATACAAACCAATGCAGCTGTACCGTTTGTCTGCCACGAGCGGGTGCCTTCGGGGAAAAAACGGCGATTATACGGGGATTGGGGGAGGGGTGTTCGGTTTGGAGATTGCTGGTGTCTGGTCAGCCGCCTTCGCGAGCAGGCTCGCGAAGGGGCCGGTCGAGGCGCTGAAGATATTACTCGTCTTTCTTCATCAGGCCGGCCAACGCGGCAAACGGGTTATGCGTCGCCTTGGCGATTTTCGGCGAGCTCAGCGAGCCTTCATCGAAATACTGTTGATCGGTGTACCGCGAGTGTTCGTTGTCGTGGCAGTACAGGCACAACAATTCCCAGTTCGAGCCGTCCTGCGGGTTGTTGTCGTGGTTGTGGTCGCGGTGGTGCACGGTCAGTTCGCTCAGGCGCTTGCCGGAAAACTCACGGGCGCAACGACCGCACACGTGCGGGTACATTTTCAGGGCCTTGTCGCGGTAACCCATTTCCTTGTCGCGCTGGTTGTCGGCAAGGATGCGGTCCAGCTTCGACGTGTTGGTCGGTGGCGTTGACGAACTCATGGGTTCACCTTTGTAAAAAGACTAATGACGGTATTAATCGCAGTTTAGCTCAGCCCTTGAGCTTCTCGGCAATCCAGATGGTGTGGCGGGTACCTTTGTTGCCATGGGCGAAGACCTGGACTTCCTCAGCCTTGAAGCCGGCCTTCTTCAGTTTGTCGGAAAACTGTCGGTCAGCGCTCGCGGACCAGACGGCCAGCACGCCTTTGGGCCGCAAGGCCTTGGCGCAGGCGCTCAGGCCGCCAGCGGAGTAGAGCCAGCTGTTGGCCTTCTGGGTCAGGCCTTCGGGGCCGTTGTCGACGTCGAGCATGATTGCGTCGAAACCTTGCGGCTCGGCTTGCAGGACTTTGGCCACGTCTTCCATGCGGATCACGGTGCGCGGGTCAAGCAGCGGGTTCCCGGCTTTTTCGCCCAGCGGCCCACGGTTCCACTCCACCACGCCCGGCACCAGTTCGGCGACCACCACTTCAGCGGTCTTGCCCAGATGCTTGAGGGCCGAGGCGAGGGTGAAGCCCATGCCCAGGCCGCCGATCAGCACACGTGAGTTCGGCCGGCCGGCCACTTTACGGCACGGGATCTCCGCCAGAGCGTCTTCCGAGCCGTGCATGCGGGTGTTCATCAGTTGCCCGCCGTCGCCGCCCTGGATCTTGATGACGAAATCCTCGCCGTATTCGAACAGGCACAAGGCACCGCCATTTTCAGGAATTGGAGTGGTGTCGAGCAGAACGAAACGTTTCATGGGACTCACTTGAGGAGAAATTGGCATAGGAGGGAGAAGGCAAACACGCGCAGTTGGGAGTAGCCTGCAAAAAGACAACAAGGCCAACGGAGCCATTGATGAAGCGCACCATTCTAACGGTCATTGCCTTGGCCGCGCTCTCGATAACTGCAGTGCAGGCCCAGCAGTTGCAAACCATTCCGACCAACCCTGCGCCGCTGCCCGGTTCGCCCGGCACCGCGACCCCGACACCGTACCCGCAAATCACCCCGACCAGTGCGCCCAAGGTCGGCCCCGGCAGTGGCGGTCCGCCGTTGGTGCCCATTGAAATGCCTAGTCCGCCCACCAAGGACCAGCCACTGCCGGGGCTGGAGCAAAACCCGTCGAAAGCCAAATCACCCGGTGGTTAAACCTGCTGCGAGAGCAGTTGCCCATCGGCCATGCGCAAGCGTTTGGAGAGGGAGACGGCGAGGGCGCGGATGATTTTGGCAGCGATTTTCGGCGCATCGTTGAGCATCTTTTCCAACGAGTCCTTGCCCAGATTGAGCAACTGGCAATTGCTTGCGGCCACGCAACTGGCCGAGCGGCGTTCGCCGTCGAGTACGGCCATTTCGCCGAACGCCCGACCGCTGCGTAACGTTGCCATGGTCACCAGGTGCCCGTCGCTGTTGGTTTTCTGCACCGCCACCTGGCCGGTGTGGATGATGCACATGAAGCTGCCGGCATCACCCTCATGGAAAATCTCTTGGCCCTGAGCAATGGTGCTGATGCTGAAGTAGCCCGAGGCTGTGGCGAAGTCCGCCGGCAGCAGTTGATCGAACAGGCCACAGTCCATCAGCCAGTCGCGAATTTCGTTGTTCAGTAAGGTCGGTTCTGACATGTCGTCACGGTCTTTTTCTTGTGTCTGTTGCTGTTCCGGATCTGCAATCCACCACAAATCCCTTGTGGGAGCGGGCTTGCTCGCGAAGGCGGTGTGTCAGACAACATTGATGTTGAAAGTCATGGCCTCTTCGCGAGCAAGCCCGCTCCCACAGGGGGTATGTGTCGTACCGAGCCCGGTGTTCGGTGTTAAGACCGACACGCCGGGCCAAGTTCCTCAGGCGATGCCCAAAACCTTGAAAACAAATGCGTATTCGAGTGCTACGTCACGCAATCCCTGATAACGACCGCTCATCCCGCCATGCCCGGCACCCAATTCGGTCTTGAGCAGCAGAGGATTGGTGTCGGTTTTGGTCGCGCGTAATTTCGCCACCCACTTGGCCGCTTCCCAGTACTGCACGCGACTGTCGTTGTAGCCGGCGATCACCAGAGTCGCCGGATAAGCTTGTGCGGTGACGTTTTCGTACGGGGCGTAGGCCTTGATCCGCTCATAGACGTCCGGTTCTTCAGGATTGCCCCACTCGTCGTATTCGGTGACGGTCAACGGCAGATCCGGGTCGAGCATGGTGTTCAGCACGTCGACGAACGGCACTTCGGCAATCGCAGCAGCAAACAACTCCGGCCGCTGATTGAGCACCGCGCCGATCAGCAGACCACCGGCACTGCCACCGCTGATCGCCAATTGCTGTGAAGTAGTGAAGCCATCGGCGATCAGGTGTTCGGCGCAGGCGATGAAGTCGCTGAAGGTGTTGTGTTTGTGTTCCTGCTTGCCAGCGCGATACCAGGCCTCGCCCAGTTCACCGCCGCCACGCACGTGAGCGATGGCGAACGCCACGCCACGATCCAGCAGGCTCAAACGAGCGTGGGAGAACCACGGGTCGAGGCTTTCACCGTAAGCACCGTAGCCGTACAGATAAAGTGGCGTGGGCTTATCGAGGGCTTCGCGTTTGACGACGAGGCTGATCGGCACTTTCGTACCGTCCGGTGCCGTCGCCCACAGGCGCTGACTGACGTAGGCATCGGCGTCGAACGGGCCGAGCACAGGTGTTTCCTTGAGGACTTTCTGCTCGCCGCTGCCCAATACCAGTTGGCGGATTTGCGCCGGACGGTTCAAGGCTTCGTAGCGCAGGCGGATCCTGTCGCTGACGAATTCCAGGCTGTTCTGCACGTGCAGGCTGTAGGCCGCATCCGGCAACTGCACGCGGTAGCTCGGCAGGTCTTGCGGATGAACTTCGATGATCGGCAAGCCACCTTCACGCAGGCTCAGGGTCATGGCCCCGGCATTCAGGCTCATGCCTTCGATCATCACCGTGTCGCTGTGCGGGATCAGGTTTTGCCAGTCGGCCTCGGTCGGCGCCACGCCGGTATCTACGGCTTGGTACAGGGCAAAGTTGATGCCGTCGCGATTGGTGCGAATGAACCAGGTCCATTGACCGTCGAGCGCGCCGTGGTCGGCGTCGTACTCATGGTCTTCAACCCTCGGTGCGATGCAGGTAAAGGCTTGCTGCGGCTGGAACGCGTCGAGCACCCAGACTTCGCTGGTGGTCTTGCTGCCCAGGGACAGCAGCAATTGCTGCTCGGAACTGGAGCGATAGCAATGCATGAAGAATCGACCGTCCGGCTCATGGAACACTTCTTCAGCCGCCGTACCGTCCAGCCGATAACGGAACAGTTTGTGCGGGCGATGGGTCTCGTCCAGCTCGCCGAAGAACAGCGTCAGGCTGTCATTGGCCCAGGTCATGCTGCCGTCGCAATCCTGGAATTCCAGTTCACTGACACGGCCGTTGGACAATTCCTTCACGAACAGCGTGAAAATCTCATCGCCGGTGGCGTCGATGCTGTAGGCCAGACGCTGGTGGTCCGGGCTGATACTGAAGGCGCCCAGGGAAAAGAAGCCACCTTTGGCCAGTTCGTTCGGGTCCAGCAGCAGCTGTTCCTGGCTTTCGTCGAGCTGCAGGCTGTCATCGACAGGGCGCGGGCAGCGGTAGTGACGAGCATATTCATCACCGGCCGTGGTGCGCGTGTAATACAGGTACGGGCCCCAAGGGGAGGGCAAGGACAGGTCGGTTTCGAGAATCCGGGCCTTGATCTCTTCGAACAGGGTTTCACGCAACCCGGCCTGATCGGCGGTTTGCGCCTCTTGGTAGCGGTTTTCCGCTTTCAGGTAGTCGAGCACCGCGTCGGTGTCGCGCTCCTGCAGCCAGGCATACGGGTCGTCGCCTTCGGCCTTGCGGGCAATGGGAGCGTCGGAAACGTTGACGGATAGGGGCATGAAGGACTCTCGAGCGTTTTACGAAATAGGGTTCGCAGACGGCGGGCAAGCCTGACGTGCGAAAAGTCGTTACTATAAGCGCCTCTTTGCCTGCCTTGCCATGGACACCATGACCGAGAACGACTATCTGATCGCTTGGGGCCTCTACGCCTTTGCCGCTTTGGGCTGCCTGTTGGTGTGGATGCGTATCACCCGCTGGATGTGGCGCTGGCTGCGTGAGCCGTTACGGCTATTGGTTGCTGTGTTGCTGTTCAGCCCGACCATCATTGATCCGGTGAAGGAAAAGGTCGCTCCGGCCATTGCCATCACGGCCCTCGATCTGCTGTTCAAGGTCGGCAACAACGCCTGGCGGGCGGTTTCCGACCTGTTCATGTACGGCATGATCGCCTTCGGCATTTACCTGGTGTTCGTGGTGATCCGTTTCCCTATCGAACGTGCGTCCAACGCTCGCAAGGAACAGGCTGCCGCTGCCAAGGCTGCGGCCAGGGCCGATGAAGCAGAAGAAGACCATCCATTCGGCGGTGCGGGCGATGATCGTTACGGTCGTCCACCGGTGCCGAGCAACCCTCAGCGATTGCGGGTCGAGCCGCGTCTGTAACCTTGCCCCTGCCTTTCAGCGAGAATCCGAGCATGTGTGAGTTATTGGGCATGAGCGCCAATGTCCCGACCGATATCGTGTTCAGCTTCACCGGGCTGATGCAGCGCGGCGGCCGCACTGGTCCGCACCGTGACGGCTGGGGCATCGCCTTTTACGAGGGCCGTGGCCTGCGCCTGTTTCAGGACCCGGCGGCGAGCTGTGAGTCCGAAGTCGCGAATCTGGTGCAACGCTATCCGATCAAGAGCGAAGTGGTGATCGGGCACATCCGCCAGGCCAACGTCGGCAAGGTCTGCCTGTCCAATACCCATCCATTCGTGCGCGAGCTGTGGGGCCGTAACTGGTGTTTTGCCCACAACGGCCAGCTCGCGGAGTTTCAACCGATCAAGAGTTTTTACCGCCCGGTCGGCGATACCGACAGCGAAGCGGCGTTCTGCGATTTGCTCAACCGCGTGCGCGCAGCGTTCCCGGAACCGGTAGAGGTCGAAGAACTGCTGCCAGACCTGGTGGCCGCCTGCGCCGAGTACCGTAGCAAAGGCGTGTTCAACTGCCTGCTCAGCGATGGCGATTGGTTGTTCTGCTATTGCTCGACCAAACTGGCGCAGATCACCCGTCGCGCGCCATTCGGTCCGGCGCGCTTGAAGGATGTCGATGTGATCGTCGATTTCCAGGCCGAAACCACGCCCAACGACGTGGTCACGGTGATCGCCACCGAACCCTTGACCGAAAACGAAACCTGGACCCGCTACGAACCGGGCCAATGGAGCCTCTGGCGACGCGGTGAATGCGTCAGCCAGGGCAAGACCGAATAAGGATTTCCCTTCATGTTGCTTAGTTATCTACGGCTGGTGTTGTTCGCGGCGGGCCTGTTGATCGGTGTCCAGGTGCCGGGGTTCATCAGCGATTATGCCAAACGGGTCGAAGCGCATCTGATTGAGGCGCAGACCAGTCTGAGCGGTTTTCAGGGCACGGCGATTCAGTTCTTCAAGGGTGACATGCAGGCGTTGGTGGCCCATTACCGCGCTAGCGAAGATCCGATTTTTCGCAGTGATGCCGACAGCCTGAGTACCTTGCTGACCCGTCAACTGGCCTTGGATAAACAGTTCCAGGCCATGCAGGGCCCGTGGTACATCCGCCTCCTGCAAGTGGCATTGGCCGCCGATCCGGATATTCGCAAGGAAACCTGGAATGGCTACAGCTACCAGATCCTGCTGACGCCGGAGGCGATGATCTGGGGTATGAGCGGGGCGTTGCTGTTGTCGTTCGGCATTGAATGCCTGTTCCGTCTGATCGACTGGGTGGTGCTGGGTGGCAAACGCCTGCGCCAGAGCCGGCCGATCGAAGATCGGGATGTGCGCGGCCTCTAAGCCTGTAGCCGGTTTGCCGGCGATTGCTGCGACACGGTATGTCTGGCAGATCGCATCGCTGGCAAGCCGGCTCCTGTTTTTACCAGTCGACCGAGTAGCTCATGCTCAATGTCCGACCTTCAGCATTGGCGTACGGCGCTCTGGCATTGGCCTGGGTGAACAGGTTCTGGTAGGTGCGGTTGGTCAGGTTGTACACCCCGCCTTCAAGACGACCGACCGGCAGTTGCACGGAGCCGAGCAGGTCCACCAGCGTATAGCCTTCGATGTCGCGTCCGTTATTGTCCTTGGCGGCGGCGTCGTAACTGGACAAATGCATGCCTTGCAGACGCAGGGTGTAGTCGTCTTTGGTGTAGCCGACGAACAGTGTGGTCTTGGCCGGTGAGATGCGCGTGGCCGGCAGATCGATCCATTTGCCATTCTGCTCGGTCTCGCCTTTGGCCCAGGCGTAAGTGCCACCCACCGACCATTGATCGGTCACGCGGTAGGTCAGATTGTTTTCGATGCCGCGAACGCGTTCTTTCTGGTTGATCAGGCGCAATACCCGATCAGTCGCATCGTAGAACTGGGTCACGTCCGAGGTGTTTTCATACACGGTGACGTCGGCCTGCCACTGGTCCCAGTCACCGCGCCAGCCCAGCTCGTAACTGTTGACCTTGATGGCCTGGGCGTTGAGGCTCTGGATGTCGAAGGTGCTGCTGACATCACGCATGAAGCGCTGGATATCCGGCAGTGAAAATCCCTGGCTGAAATTGGCGAATACGTCCTGGTTTTCACTCAGGTGGTAAACCGCCCCCAGGTTGTACAGCGTGGCATCGTATTTGAGGGTGTCGCCAGGCAGCGTTGCGCGTACGCCGGTCTGGACGATCTGACCATAAGCAATGCTGTCGGAGACATCGCTTTCGATCCATTCACGGCGCACACCGCCACGCAAGGTCCAGTCACCGATGTCCCAGGACATCTGCCCGAACAGCGATTTGGTGGTGGTTTCGATGTCCGGGCCCAGCTCGTAGGTGGTGCCGGTCTTGGTGTAGGTCAGGCCCTTGAGCGTGTATTGATCACCTCGTTGGCGGGAGCGCTCATTATCATAGTCAGCCCCCCAGACCAGGTTACCCGTGGCGCTGCCGATGGCTGGCAGCGGCGTGTCGATGGCCGCGCGCAGGCCGTAGACATCCTGCACGCTGTTGTTGTCGGAGATCCCGGCCTTGCCCCGCGACAGATCCGGGAAGAACAGTGCATCGGCGCGACGCCAGTAGCTTTCCAGTTGCAGGCCCTGGCCGTAGAAGTCCTTGTCGGTGTAATTGAGGTTGACCGACTGGTTATGGGTATAGGGTTGATCGTCGAGTTTCAGCCCTTTGACTGCCACGGCTTGCTGCGAGTTTTTCGGGTCTTTTGTGTAGCCGGTGTCCTGCTGATCCTTGTAGTCCTGCAGCGACAGGCTGAGTTTTTTGTCGGCATCCAGTTCGTAACCGAAACGACCTTGCAGGTCATAGGTTTCGGTGTCCATGTTGCTGCCCTGGGAGGTGTCCTGAGGGATGCGGTTGCCGTTGCCATCGTACTGATCGTTACGCTGGGTCAGGTCGGCGGAGACGTACCAGTCCAGGGCATCCTTGCGCCCGGTCGCACTCTGGAAGGCTTCGTAGGCGAAGCCTTTGCGGTTGAGGTTGTTGCCGCTGGTCAGGCCCAGTTTGCTGCTGTAGGCAATGTCCTGGCCCTGATTGCGCTTGGTGATGATGTTGATGATGCCGCCTGAAGCGCCGGCACCGTAGATGCTGCTGGCGCCAGAGATCACTTCGATGCGTTCGATGCTGGCCGGGGCGATGCTGTTGAGCTGGCGAAAGTTGTCGCGCGTGGCGTTCTGCGATACGCCGTCGATCAATACCAGCATGTTGCGTCCGCGCAGGGTCTGACCGAAGTTGCTCATCCCGCCACTGGACGGCGCAAGGCCGGGGACCAATTGCCCGAGGATATCGGAGACCCGGCGACCTGCGCCGCTTTGCTCACGAACCTGCTGTTCGTCGATCACCTGGACCGAGCCTGGAATCGAAGCAATGCTCGCTTCGCTGCGAGTCGCGGAGACAACGGTGGCTTGCAGGTTCAAGGTGCCGGGCTGTTGCTCGGTATCCTCGGCCCAGGTCTGGGCGCTGAAGGTACTGAGCAGCGGGATCAGCAGGGAGAGTTTGGTACGGGTCATGACGTGGTCTTTTTTAGTTGTGATAAGTGTGTGGCGATAAGTTCGAGCGGTCAGGCGCGGAGTTGAACGACCGCACCCAGCGGATGCCGATGGCGAGGCGACGAGTACAGGGTGTCGTTGCTGAAGCTGTCATCCAGTTCCAGGGCCAGACGTTCCAGTACCTGCTGTGAGGCTGGTGGGTTGCTCAAATGATCGAGGGTGATGCGGTGGGACTGGAAAGCCTCAGTGCCGAGGGCTTCGCTCCAGTGAACGAGCAATTGCTGCTGTTTTTGCGTATAGGCGCGCATCAAGTCCGATTCCTTCTGGACAGTTGGTTAGCTGAAAGCGCGCAGAGAATACCGCCCTGAAAAAATAATGCAAATGATAGTGGTTCATATTTAAAGCTTGGGGAGTGTCCTTCAGATCCCGGCTATGGGTTTGCTCAAAACGATGTAGTGCTCGCCCACTTTCTGCGCATAGCGCTCCACGACTTGCTGACACAACGCCACGATTTCTTCGACCCACTCCACGCCAACCCGCCACGACACCACCACCTGCAAATTCGGTGGCCGTTGATCGATGGCCAGCAAGGTCAATTCCCCCCGCGCCAGTTCCTCGGCTACCAGCACCGGCGGCAGCGCGCCAATACCGAAACCGTCCCGCAGCAACCGGGTGATCGCCGATACCGAGTTCACGCAGTTCAACCGTGGCGTCATGATGCCGTTGGCCTGCATCAGGGCGAGAATCTCCTGATGCGGATGGGAGTTTTTCGAATAGGTAATGATCCGTTCCCGCGCCAGGTCGGCAATCCCTGAATACTCGCGGTTATAGATCGAATTAGTCGCCACAATCCAGCCCATCGGGTGACTGGCCAGCTCAAGGCTGCGCACGCTTTCCTGACGCAACAGGTCGGTTTGCAGGATCAGGTCGAGAAAGCCTTTTTGCAGCTGATCGCAGAGGTTGAGTGCGGTATCGGCCACTAACTCGATTTCCACCAGCGGATAGTGATCCATCATCTGCGCCACCAACGGGCTCAGCCAGGTATGGATGACCGTGTCCATCACGCCGATGCGAACCCGTCCGACCTTGCTCGAACGGGTTTCGATCGACTGCTTGAGGGCTTGCATGGTGTCCATCATTTGCTCGGCGTATTCGAGCACTTTCAAGCCTTCGGGCGTCAGGCTCACGCCACGTGAATCGCGCAGGAACAGCTTCACCCCGAGCTCGCCTTCGAGCACGGCAATGCGGCTGGATATCGACGCCTGGGTGGTGAAGAGCTTGTCTGCCGTCAGGCGAAAACTCTTGAGTCGGGCGACCCAGACAAAGGTCTCGAGAAACTTCAGGTTCATAGGGACAAGTTTTTCTTATGTCTAGAGCGGGTTTTTATTAGTTGGACGCAGCAGGGCAAGGAGCCCAAAAATCAGGCCATCCGGTTCCCACGATAGGCGTCGTCGGGGCTCAGAACAATACCAATAAAAACTAGCGCGGAGATTTGCCATGAGTGCGCCCGACACGCTCAACATCCCAAAAGCCACGGTTCGCCCGGGACCTTTCGACTGGTACCGCAACATCAATAAACAGGAACGCCGCACCTTCTGGAGCTGCAAGATCGGCTATGGCCTGGACGGCATGGACACTCAGATGCTCAGCTTCGTGGTGCCGACCCTGATTGCGATGTGGGGCATCACCACTGGCGAGGCCGGGCTGATTCACACCAGCACCCTGATCGCCTCGGCCATCGGCGGTTGGGTGGCGGGAATTCTCTCCGACCGCATCGGTCGCGTACGCACCTTGCAACTCACCGTGCTGTGGTTCGCTTTCTTCACCTTCCTCTGCGGTTTCGCCCAGAACTACGAGCAACTGCTGATCAGCCGCACGCTGATGGGCTTCGGTTTCGGCGGCGAATGGACCGCCGGCGCGGTGCTGATGGGCGAAGTGATTCGCGCCAAGGACCGCGGCAAAGCGGTGGGCATGGTGCAATCGGGCTGGGCATTGGGTTGGGGGCTGACGGCGATTTTGTATGCGCTGCTATTCTCGGTGTTGCCACCGGAAGACGCCTGGCGCGCGCTGTTCCTCCTTGGCATCGTGCCGGCGATCTTTGTGATCTTCGTCCGTCGGCTGGTCAAGGACCCGGAAATCTATCGCGAAGCCAAGGCTAAGCAAGAACCCAGCAACCCGGCAAAATTCTACGAGATATTCGCTCCCGGCATCCTCTTCACCACGATTCGCGCGTCGGTGCTGACCACCGGTGCTCTGGGCGGTTACTACGCGATCACTTCCTGGTTGCCGACGTTTCTGAAGAACGAACGCGGTTTGAGCGTACTCGGTACGGGCGGTTATCTGGCGATGGTGATCGTCGGTTCCTACGTCGGCTATGTCATCAGCGCGTATTTGACTGACATCCTCGGGCGTAAAAAGAACTTCATTCTGTTCGCGGTCGGCTCGTTCACCATTGTTCTGCTCTACACCCAATTGCAGGTCAGCAATGGCGTGATGCTCTGGCTGGGCTTTCCTTTGGGCTTCTTCGCTTCGGGGATTTTCAGTGGAATGGGCTCGTTTTTGACCGAGCTGTTTCCAACGCGGATTCGCGGTTCGGGTCAGGGCTTTTGCTACAACATCGGCCGGGCGCTGGCGGCGTTGTTCCCACTGTTGATCGGCTTGATGAGCCAGAAGGTGCCATTGAGTGTGGGAATCGGTGCTTTTGCGGCGGTGTCCTACGGGGTGGTGATCCTTGCGGCCCTGAGCCTGCCGGAAACCCGTGGCAAGCAACTCGAAGCCCAATAACTTAATGCCCAGCAACTGATAATCTGCGGGCCTGCCGTTACAAAAATGGTCCCGCAGTTAAAAAGAATAAAGCTGAAAGGAGTGTTCACCGTGAGCCGCCTGCTATTGAACTGCGACATCGGCGAGAGTTTCGGCAACTGGACCATGGGTCTGGACGCCGAGGTCATGCCCTTCATCGATTGCGCCAACATCGCCTGCGGTTTTCATGCCGGCGACCCGAGCATCATGCGCAAGACTGTCAGCCTGGCCTTGAGCAACGGGGTTCAGATCGGTGCTCATCCGGCGTATCAGGATCTGGTCGGCTTCGGCCGCCGTTCCATGGCCTACACCGCCCAGGAACTTCAGGACATTGTGCATTACCAGATCGGCGCCCTCGACGGCATTTGCCGGGCTCAGGGCGGTCGGGTGAATTACGTCAAGCCGCACGGCGCGATGTACAACGACATGATGGCCAACCCGGCGCAATTGCGCGCGGTGCTTCAGGCCGTGGCGTCCTATGATCGCCAGTTACCGCTGATGTTGATGGCCACTCGCGACAACAGCGCAGCCCAGCAGTTGGGCGATGAATACGGCGTAACCCTGTGGTTCGAAGCCTTCGCCGATCGCGCTTACGACAGCGCGGGAATGCTGGTCTCGCGGCAACTGCCGGGCGCGGTGCATCACGATCCCGAAACAATCATCGAGCAGGCGCTGACCATTGCCCGCGGCGGCAACCTCACGGCCAGCGATGGCAGTGCCTTGCACCTGCAGGCCAACACCCTCTGCGTACACGGCGACAATGCCAGTTCGGTAGCCGCTGTACGGCGTATTCGCGAAGCACTTGATCAGCAGAGCGCGCCATGAAACTGCGGGTAGAAGTGGTGGCGCTGGATTGCCTGATGGTGCGCCTGTTCGATGAGATTGCCGAAGCGAACATGCCGTGGATGCTCGCAGCCAGTGAAAGTCTGCGTGCTGCATTCGCCGGGCATCTGATCGATCTGGTGCCGTCCTATACGACGTTGATGGTGCATTACGATCTGACCGCGTTGAGTCCGGCCCAGGCTCGGGAGCTGATCGCCGAGGCCTTGATCGATCTGTCGCCCAACGCCTGCACCCGCGGCAAATGTCATGTGCTGCCGGTCTGGTATGACTTGAGCGTTGGCCCGGAGTTGAGCCTGTTGTCCCGGCTCAGCGGATTGGCCGTGGATGAAGTGATCCGTCGCCACAGCGAGCGCGAATATCAGGTGTTCGCCTTGGGTTTCGCGCCGGGTTTCGCCTTCATGGGGCTGGTGGAAGAAGTGCTGGCCGCGCCGCGTTTGAACACTCCGCGTAAAAAAGTGGCGGCGGGAAGCGTCGGCATCGCCGAACGCCAAACCGCCGCTTACCCGGTGGTGTCCCCCGGTGGCTGGAATCTGATCGGTCGCACCCCGGCCAAATTGTTCGACCGCGAACGCGACGGCTACAGCCTGATGCAACCAGGCGACACGGTGCGCTTCGAAGCCGTCAGCCATGCCGAATTCATCAATCTGGGCGGTGACGACACGCCGTTGGAGGCGCAGGCATGAGCCGTCTATCAATAGAAGCGAGTACACCGCTGTGCCTGTTGCAGGATGCTGGCCGTTTCGGCGTGCGGCATCTGGGCGTGACCCAGGGCGGGGCGGCGGATTGGCGATCGATGTCTTGGGCTAATTGGTTGCTGGGTAATGACCTGGATGCACCGGTGATTGAAATCACCCTCGGCGGGTTTACGGTCGTTGCCGAAGAGGATTGCGTGCTGGCGTTGGCCGGGGCGGATCTGGGGGCGCAGTTGGATGGCGAGGCGTTGGCGCCGTGGCGCAGTTTCAGGCTGAACAAAGGTCAGCAATTGCAATTCACTCAGCCGCTGCTTGGCGCTCGGGCATATTTGGCAGCCCCGGGCGGGTTTGATGCGCCAAAGGTGTTGGGCAGTAGCGCAACCGTGGTCCGTGAGGAACTCGGCGGGCTGGATGGCATGGGCCGGGCGTTGGCCAAAGATGCGCAGTTGAGCTACTCGGGCAGCTCGCTGCTCCTGCTGCGGGAGTTGGCGCGCGAACAGGTGCCGGATTTCAAACTCAACGCGCCGCTGGACCTGGTGCTCGGTGCCCAGATCGGCGAGTTCAGTGGACAGAGTTTGTTCGACGCGTTCAACAGCGTCTGGACCCTCGATAGCCGTGCCGACCGGATGGGCATCCGCTTGCTGGGAACGGCGTTGCAGTATCAGGGTAAGCCGATGATTTCCGAAGGCATCCCGCTGGGTGCGGTTCAGGTGCCGCCGGACGGGCAGCCGATTGTGTTGCTCAATGATCGGCAGACCATTGGGGGTTATCCGCGATTGGGCGCGTTGACGCCGTTGGCGCTGGCGCGATTGGCGCAGTGTCTGCCGGGGGCAACGGTACGATTGAGACCGGTGGTGCAGGATGTCGCGCATCGGGAACAAGTCGAGTATCTACGGCGATTCCTGAATAGCTAAAAGCTTCGCGAGCAAGCCCGCTCCCACACTGGACCTGTGTCGTACACAAAACCAATGTGGGAGCGGCGGTGCGACGATTCGACTTGCTCGCGAAGGGGGCATCACAGACAACAACAATCTTTATTTGGAGAGAAACCGCATCCCTTCCTCCAACCCCCGCAACGTCAGCGGATACATCTGGTCGTTAATCAAGTCCCGCACGATGTTGGTCGAAGACGTATAGCCCCACGTATCTTTCGGATACGGGTTGATCCAGATGACCTTCTTGTACTTCTCCATGAACCGCTGCATCCACACATAACCCGCTTCCTCGTTCCAGTGCTCGACGCTGCCGCCGGCCTGGGTGATCTCGTACGGCGCCATGGCGGCGTCACCGATGAAGATCACTTTGTAGTCGGCGCCGTATTTGTGCAGCAGGTCCTGGGTCGAGGTGCGCTCGGAGCTGCGGCGCATGTTGTTCTTCCACACCGATTCATAAATGAAGTTGTGGAAGTAGAAATACTCCAAGTGCTTGAACTCGGTCTTGCAGGCCGAGAACAGTTCTTCGCAGATCTTCACGTGGGCGTCCATCGAGCCGCCGATGTCGAACAGCAGCAACAGCTTGATGGTGTTACGCCGCTCCGGACGCATCTGAATATTCAGCAACCCGGCATCACGCGCGGTGTGGTCGATGGTGCCATCGATGTCCAGTTCTTCCGCCGCACCTTGGCGCGCGAATTTGCGCAGCCGCCGCAGGGCGACCTTGATGTTGCGCGTGCCCAGCTCCACCGAATCGTCGAGGTTCTTGTACTCGCGCTGATCCCAGACCTTGACCGCTTTGCCCTGACGCTTGCCGGCATCGCCGACGCGAATGCCTTCCGGGTTGAAGCCGCCGGAGCCGAACGGGCTGGTACCGCCCGTGCCGATCCACTTGTTACCGCCGGCATGACGTTCTTTCTGTTCTTCGAGGCGTTTCTTGAACTCTTCGATCAGCTTGTCCAGGCCGCCGAGGGACTGGATTGCCGCCCGCTCTTCGTCGGTCAGCGAACGCTCGAACTCCTTGCGCAACCAGTCTTCCGGGATCAATGCCTGAAGGTGATCGTCGAGTTTTTCCAGGCCGTTGAAGTAGGCACCGAAGGCCCGGTCGAATTTGTCGAAATGCTTTTCGTCCTTCACCAGAATCGCCCGGGACAGGTAATAAAACTCGTCCATGTCGGCGAAGGTCACGCGCTGCTTCAGCGCGTTGATCAGGTCCAGCAGCTCCCGTACCGAGACCGGTACTTTGGCTGCGCGCATTTCATTGAACAGGTTAAGCAGCATGGCTATCGCCCTCTATCTTGTTAAACAGAGGGATCAGCGAGTGCCGCGACGGCTCATGAACGCCAAACGTTCAAGCAACTGTACGTCCTGTTCGTTCTTCACCAAAGCGCCTGCCAGCGGTGGAATGGCCTTGGTCGGATCGCGCTCGCGCAGCACTGCTTCGCCGATGTTGTCGGCCATCAGCAGCTTCAGCCAGTCCACCAATTCGGAGGTCGATGGCTTCTTCTTCAGACCCGGCACTTTGCGCACGTCGAAGAACACGTCCAGCGCTTCGCTGACCAGGTCTTTCTTGATGTTTGGGTAGTGCACGTCGACGATCCTCTGCATCGTGGTGCGATCCGGGAAGGCGATGTAGTGGAAGAAGCAGCGGCGCAGGAAGGCGTCCGGCAGCTCTTTTTCGTTGTTGGAGGTAATGATGATGATCGGGCGTTTCTTGGCCTTGATGGTCTCGTCGATCTCGTAAACGTAGAACTCCATCTTGTCGAGTTCTTGCAGCAGGTCATTCGGGAACTCGATGTCAGCCTTGTCGATTTCGTCGATCAGCAGGATCACCCGCTCTTCGGACTCGAAGGCTTCCCAGAGCTTGCCCTTTTTCAGGTAATTGCGAACGTCGTGAACCTTTTCCGTGCCCAGTTGTGAGTCGCGCAGACGGCTGACCGCGTCGTACTCGTACAGGCCTTGATGCGCCTTGGTGGTGGACTTGATGTGCCAGGTGATCAGTTTGGCGCCGAAGGACTCGGCCAGTTGCTCGGCGAGCATGGTCTTGCCGGTGCCCGGTTCGCCCTTGACCAGCAGCGGACGCTCCAGGGTGATGGCGGCGTTGACCGCCAGCTTCAGGTCATCGGTGGCGACGTAGGCCTGGGTGCCTTCGAACTTCATCTGCTAATCCTCGAACGGTAACGCCGACCTGAACGAAGCAGGGCGGGGCGCAATAATTGTAGTACCCGACTATAACGCGGTGCCCGGTCGACTGTGAACGCAGACGGCTTATTCAGTCTCTGAATGGGGCGTCACATCTTGACTCAGTCTCGGCCGCTAGCCAGTATTGAGCTATCGCCATTTTGGCGATAGCTTGCGGGGCATGTCTACTAAATACCGATTTCGTGATACGTACCGCATTCAGTTGCGCGAGAAGGATCATCCGCCACCCCATGTCCACCTGACGGGTGGCGGGCTGGACGTCATGCTCAGCCTTGAAACCGTCGAAGTGATGGTGGGCAAGGCGCCGCCGCTGATTATCAAGGAAGCGCTGGAGTGGGTCAGGGCCCATCAGGTGCAATTGCTGGAGGATTGGAAACGATGTTACCCATGAAGCGACCACGGCTGTCGGCCGTGCAGGCGTTGCCGGATCACCGCTTGGCGCTGACCTTTATCGACGGTCAGCAACTGAACCTCGATTTGAGTCGGGACCTGCGCGCCTATCCAGGGTTGCAGCCATTGCTGGAGGCTGGCGCTTTCGAAGGGGCAACCCTGGGTGATGAAGGCTGGAGCGTTGAGTGGCCCGAACTGGACATCCAGATCGGCGCAGACACCCTTTATCTGGATGCTCTCGCACAAAATGCGTTGGACGAAAACACCCGGATCTTCATCGACTGGCGCGCTCGCACCGGGTTACCGCTCAATCAGGCGGCCGAAGCGTTGGGGGTCAGTGCCCGCAGCATTACGCGTTACAGCAGTGGTCGTGAAGCCGTACCGCGATCGCTGGCACTGGCCTGCCTGGGCTGGGATTTCTTGCAGCAGCAATCGAACCCGGCGCGAGCGGCGGAAGAAACCGGTCGCTACACCGTCACCCGAAAACCTTAGCCCGCATCCGGTTTTGGCCGTTCGTACTGGGCATTGAAGGCCTGGATGAAGCCGTTGCGTAAAATCTGCAAAAAAGCCTCGAATGCGCTGATATCTTGCTGATGCACGCTGCCCCTGAGTTGGACGCGAGTGGCGAACTGGTTTTTCGGCTGGTTCTTCAACACATTCTCGGTACCCCCGACGAGTGCTTCCCAGATGGAGCGAAAAATCCCTTTGTCTTTGTTTTCCACGTCCTGTTGCCAATTGAAAACATCGACGTCCCGCAATAACGGCTTGATGTAGCCAGTGAGTTGGCCCTTGTTGGCTTCGGCCTCGATGACCAGATCACCATGGCCAGCATTGAAGTCGAACTTGCCGTAGGCCGAGGCGAAATCATTCATGCGTTTGAGTTCAAGGTTTTTTGCGCGCAGGCGGAATTCGAAGTTCTGGAAGTCACTCAGGGGGTCGAAGGTTGCCGTTGTTTCCAGCGGAGCATGCCCCAGCAACAGAGCCTTGCCGTCGAAGCGAGCGTCGCGTTTGCCTTTGGTGTCGACCACGTTGGTCAGGTTGTAAATGCTGGCATTAACCTGGGTGGCATTCATGTTCACGGGCGGTTTTGAATTGAAGTTTCGAAAGGTGACCCGGCCGTCGTTGATCCGCACTTCGTTCAGGGTAATCGGCAGCAATTTTTCCAATTGTGCCCGCCAGTCGGTGCCCTGACCGGTCTGGGAGTTTTTCTTGTTGGCACCGCCGTCGACGAAGTTCACCTCGGGTTTGTCGAACTGCGCCTCGGCCACCACTGCGTGGTCATACCAGAGCGAGTGCCAGCTGACGGAGAGGTCAATCAATGGCGCGTTGACGAAAGGCACGGGGACCTTGCCATTGACCTTGACGATTTTCAGTCCATTGATTTTGTACGCACCGCGCCACAGGGCCAGGTCTACGTCGGTAATCTGGCCGCGGTAGTCACCCATGTTCGCCAATCTCTCGTTGAGGTAGTCGCGCACCATGTAGGGCAGGGCGATGTGCAGGGCAATCAGCAGCACAACGAGGCCGGCGAGGGTCCACAGGGGCCAACTGTATCGGCGTTTCATGATGGCAAATCTCTGGCGTTGTAAAGCCATTGACTGCTGCGGTTGCGGGACGTTCGACTGACTGGACGACCAAGGGCAACAAGCATACCTTGGAGAGCTTATTTAACGCTGTATAAGGACCCAGCCATGAGCCGTATCTACGCTGACAACGCCCATTCCATCGGCAATACACCGCTGGTGCAGATCAACCGTATCGCCCCGCGCGGCGTGACCATCCTGGCCAAGATCGAAGGGCGTAACCCCGGTTACTCGGTCAAGTGCCGGATCGGTGCAAACATGATCTGGGACGCCGAAAGCACCGGCAAACTCAAGCCTGGCATGACCATCGTCGAACCGACCTCGGGTAATACCGGTATCGGCCTGGCATTCGTCGCTGCGGCCCGGGGTTACAAGCTGATGCTGACCATGCCGGCGTCCATGAGTATCGAGCGACGCAAAGTGCTCAAGGCACTGGGGGCCGAACTGGTACTGACCGAACCGGCCAAGGGCATGAAAGGAGCAATCGAGAAGGCTGCTGACATTGTCGCCAGCGACCCGACCGCCTACTTCATGCCGTCGCAGTTTGAAAACCCGGCCAACCCGGCCATCCACGAAAAAACGACCGGTCCGGAAATCTGGAACGACACCGACGGTGCAATCGACGTATTGGTGGCAGGCGTCGGAACGGGTGGAACCATTACCGGGGTTTCGCGGTATATCAAGAATACCCAGGGAAAGCCGATTATTTCGGTGGCGGTGGAGCCAGCAGTGTCGCCGGTCATCACCCAGGCAATGGCCGGTGAAGAAATCAAGCCGAGCCCTCACAAGATCCAGGGTATTGGTGCCGGTTTTGTGCCGAAGAATCTTGATCTGTCGATGGTCGATCGGGTTGAGTTGGTCAGCGATGAAGAATCCAAGGCCATGGCCCTGCGCCTGATGCAGGAAGAAGGGATTTTGAGTGGCATTTCCTGCGGCGCTGCCATGGCGGTGGCCGTCCGCCTGGCGGAAACCCCGGAAATGCAGGGCAAGACCATCGTGGTGATCCTGCCGGATTCCGGTGAACGCTACCTGTCGAGCATGCTGTTCAGTGATCTGTTCACCGAGCAGGAGAATCAACAATAGGCGTTGCGATTTTTTGATCCGGTGGGAGGGGGTGATTCAGGTCAGCCCTCGTTCAGGAACCTTATGTTAAGAAGTGCTTTATTGCGTAATCCTTAACACTGAATGTTGGGATACACGGGTGTTTCCCGAGGCCGGTAGTGTTTATCATGGCCGGCTGCCACGTCGGGTAAATGGCATTGTGCAAAGTTGTCTACTATCAAGGAGTTGTTGATGACCGTTTCCCTTGCCGCAAAGGCGTCGCTTTTGTTGCTGTTCTTCGGCAGCACTCTCTATGTGCATTTACGCGGCAAGGCGCGTTTGCCGGTCTTGCGTCAGTTCGTCAACCACTCGGCTTTGTTCGCGCCCTATAACGCCTTGATGTACCTGTTCTCCAGCGTGCCATCCAAACCCTATCTTGACCGCAGCAAGTTCCCGGAACTGGATGTGCTCAAGGACAACTGGGAAGTCATCCGCGACGAAGCGATGCATTTGTTCGACGAGGGTTACATCCGCGCCGCCGAAAGGAACAACGACGCTGGGTTCGGTTCGTTCTTCAAGAAAGGCTGGAAGCGCTTTTACCTCAAGTGGTACGACAAACCACTGCCATCGGCCGAAGCCCTGTGCCCGAAAACCGTGGCACTGGTGAGCAGCATTCCCAATGTCAAAGGCGCGATGTTCGCCTTGTTGCCGGGCGGTAGCCACCTCAACCCGCACCGTGATCCGTTCGGCGGTTCCCTGCGTTATCACTTGGGGCTGTCGACGCCGAACTCCGACGATTGCCGGATCTTCGTCGATGGACAGGTCTACGCCTGGCGTGATGGCGAAGACGTGATGTTCGACGAAACCTACGTGCATTGGGTCAAGAACGAAACCGACAAGACTCGGGTCATCCTTTTTTGCGACATCGAACGACCGCTGAGCAACCGCCTGATGACCCGCATCAACCGCTGGGTCAGTGGCTTTTTGGGGCGCGCCACTGCACCGCAGAATCTTGATGATGAACGTGTTGGCGGGATTAACCATGTTTACGCATGGAGCAAGAACTCCAGCGACAAGTTCAGTGGTGTGATCAAACAGTGGAAGCGTCGCAATCCCAAGGCCTACCGTGTGCTGCGACCGGTGTTGGCGGTGGTGGTGTTTACGTTGTTGGGATATTGGTTGTTTGGGTGATTCCGAACACAGAAAAATATCAAGCGAAACACCCTCTTTTGTAGCAGCTGGCGAAGCCTGCGTTCGGCTGCGCAGCAGTCGTGAAATCAGGCAACGCGGTGTTTCAGGAAGACAGCGGGCTCAGGTTCACGACTGCTGCGCAGCCGAACGCAGGCTTCGCCAGCTGCTACAGGTCGCGTTGCAGCGAGCTGTTTTTACTGGCCATTGCAATCCATGTCAGTGGCTGGTTATAGTCGGCGCTCGGTGGTTTTCTAACCCACCTTTCCACCTATCAAAAAAGATCAGCCCATGCCTGCTTCCCTCATCAACGCGGTAGTCGATTCAGCGGTCAACGCTGGCGTCGTGCCGTGCGGGAATCAGCAGCCTGCGCAGATCAGTCATTACCCCCCACCTGTCAGTAGCTCGCCGGTGTGCGCAGTCGTATCACCGCCAGGCGTTGGCTTTTCGGGCTGATCAGCTTTTTTCTGCTGTTTCCACGCCCGCCTGAAAAAGCGCCCGCTTAAAAAACTACTGAATTTCAGTTTCGGCTGAGTTGGCTTTTTGCCTGACTACAGGTGGTATTCATGTTTGTCCTTTCGAAAAACACCGCTCTCGCGGCGGCGTCCACGAGCCTGTTCGTTCTGCTGTGGAGCAGCGGGGCGATCTTCTCCAAATGGGGCCTGGCTCACGCGTCACCCTTTGCCTTTCTGCTGTTTCGCTTTGCCATCGCGCTATTCGGTCTGGTGCTGCTGGTGCCGTTGCTCAAGCTGAAGCTGCCCAAGGGCGGCAAGCCGATGATGTATGCAATGGCCACAGGTGTGGTGTTGCTGGGGGCTTATCAGATTTTCTATCTGTTGGCTCTGGACCTCAAAGTCACGCCGGGAGTGATGGCGACGATCATGGGCGTGCAGCCCATTCTTACGGTGGTCATCATGGAGCGTCAGCGATCAACCAGCAGAATGTTCGGTTTGTCGCTGGGCTTGGCCGGCTTGATCATGGTGGTTTACCAAGGCATCGGTCTGGCGGGTATGTCATTGGCCGGTATGCTCTTCGGTTTGCTGGCGCTGGCAAGCATGACGTTCGGTTCGATCATGCAGAAGCGCATCACCGACAATCCACTCGGCACGCTGCCAGTGCAGTACCTGGCGGGACTGTTGCTCTGCGGGATCTTCGTGCCATTCCAACCCTTTCATTTCGAACACAGCACCGGTTTTATCGTACCGGTGTTGTGGATGGGATTGGTGGTGTCGGTGCTGGCAACCTTGCTGCTGTATCGCTTGATCGCCCGGGGCAACCTGGTGAATGTCACCAGTCTGTTTTACCTGGTGCCGGCCGTGACGGCTGTCATGGACTATCTGATTTTCGGCAATCGGCTGGCGGCATTGAGCCTGCTGGGGATGGGGCTGATCATCGTCGGTCTGGTGTTCGTATTCCGTAAAAACGCCTGAAACAAAACAAGGCCTGGGGCGTGAGCTCCAGGCCTTTTTTATTTGGCCAGCGCATGCTCGGCCCGGGCACACCGCAAAACTACTTGGCAGTCACTTCTACCACCTTCACCACCGCCGCCTTCAACACCAACCACAACGCCGCCGCAATCAACACCCCGCCATAGATGTGCGCCATCGACAACGGCTCATCCAGCAACAACGCCCCCCACAACACCCCGAACGGCGGGATCAGGAAGGTCGTGGTCATCGACTTCACCGGCCCGACCGAGCTGAGTAACCGGAAGTAAATAATGTACGCAAGCGCCGTACACACCAGCCCCAACCCCAGCAGCGACAGCCATACACTCCAACCACCCCAGCTCTCCGGTGGCTGGCTGATCACGCTGTAACCGAACAGCGGCAGCAAAAACAACGTCGCGCCGAGCATGCTGCCCACCGCCGATAGACGACTGTCGAGACCACCGGCCTGATCAAGCCAGCGTCGTGCGAGGAACCCGGCGAAACCGTAGCAGGTCGTGGCGAGCAGGCAGGCGAGGGCGCCCATCAGCAGTTCCATGTCGAACGCCACCGGACCGGCTCGGGTCAGGATGCCCACGCCCAACAGCCCGAGGAACACACCGCCAAGTTTGGCGGCGGTAAGTTTTTCATGGAAGAACAGACCGCCGATCAGCACGCCCATCAATGGCGTGGTGGCGTTGAAAATCGCCGAATAACCGGCCGGCAGCACTTGCGCGGCCACCGAATATAGGGTCGCCGGAATCCCGGAGTTGATCACTCCGAGGAGCATCACGGTTTTGAGTTTGCCTTTGAAATCCCAGCTGATGCGCATCAGCCCGAGAATCACCAACAGGCCAACCGCGGCAATCGACACGCGGAAAAAAGCAGTGGGGATTGTGCCAATCACCGGGGCGATGATGCGCATGAACAAAAAGCTCGCGCCCCAAATGGCAGCAAGCGATAACAAACGCAGAGTATCGACGGGGTTCACAGCGCTTTCCTTCCTTGATTGGGGCGCAAGTGTCGCGCCAGTCAGGACGCAAGGCAATGGTTGCGTTGCGTAACAAAGGGCCACTAAGCTCAGGCCCCAACGATAAGAATCAGCCGCCGAGGTTTTACCTATGCCGCAGCAATGGCCAGCCGCCGACATCGCCCGAATGATCCTCGATGGCTTTGACGATTACCGCGAGCATTTCCGCCAGATCACCGACGGCGCCCGGGCTCGCTTCGAGCAGGCCAAGTGGCAGGAGACGCAATCAGCGTCGGCCGCGCGGATCAATCTCTACGAAGAAAAAGTCAGCGAAACGGTGGCGCGGCTGCACATCGCTTTCGACGCCGACACGCTGGATGTCAGCTGCTGGCCGCTGGTCAAAAATGCTTACATCACGCTGATCGACCTGCGCTTCGACGATGAACTGTCCGAAACCTGGTACAACTCGATCTTCTGCGGGCTGTTCAGCCACGACCTGATCAGCGACGGCTGCATGTTCATCCACACCACCCGACCAAGTTTGCGCCGTGCCCGCGCCGCACAAACCCGCACGTACAAGCCCCACGGCCAGTTGTCCGGGATGCTGGCGAGCATTTTTGCCGACTACCGCTTCAGTGAGGATTACGCCAACCTGGCGGGCGACCTGAGTCGTCTCGAAGGGCAATTACGCGAGAACCTGCCGGACTGGGTCTGCAAGGACCCGGAGCTGAGCGTCGAACTGTTTTCCTCGGTGCTTTACCGCAACAAAGGCGCGTACCTGGTCGGGCGCATCTACACCCAGGACGAACAGTGGCCGCTGGTGATTCCGCTGCTGCACCGCGAAGGGCGCGGGATTCAGATCGATGCGCTGATCACCGATGAAGCGGACGTGTCGATCATCTTCTCGTTCACCCGTTCGTATTTCATGGTCGACGTGCCGGTGCCGGCGGAGTTCATCGGTTTCCTCAAACGCATTTTGCCGGGTAAGCACATCGCCGAGCTGTACACCTCGATCGGCTTTTACAAACATGGAAAATCCGAGTTCTACCGGGCGCTGATCAATCACCTGGCCAACACCGACGACCAGTTCATCATGGCCCCGGGCGTGCGTGGCATGGTGATGAGCGTGTTTACCCTGCCGGGCTTCAACACCGTATTCAAGATCATCAAGGACCGCTTCTCGCCGTCAAAGAACGTCGACCGCGCCACGGTGATCGAGAAGTACCGTTTGGTGAAAAGCGTCGACCGGGTCGGGCGTTTGGCCGACACCCAGGAATTCGCCGACTTCCGCTTCCCGTTGAGCAAGTTCGACCCGGCCTGTCTGGAAGAATTGCTCGAAGTGGCAGCGTCCACCGTGTCGGTAGAGGACGACACCGTGCTGATCCGCCACTGCTGGACCGAACGGCGGATGACGCCGCTGAACCTGTACCTGGAGAACGCCAACGACGCTCAGGTCCGCGAGGCGCTGGAAGATTACGGCCTGGCGATCAAGCAACTGGCGGCGGCGAACATCTTTCCCGGCGACATGCTGCTGAAGAACTTTGGCGTCACGCGTCACGGGCGGGTGGTGTTTTATGACTATGACGAGATCTGCTTCCTGACCGAGGCCAACTTCCGGCATATCCCGCAACCGCGCACGCCAGAAGACGAGATGGCGTCGGAGCCTTGGTATTCGATCGGACCGCTGGATGTGTTTCCTGAAGAGTTTCCGCCGTTTTTGTTTGCTGATTCGGGGCAAAGGAAGTTGTTTGATCAGTTGCATGGTGAGCTTTACAACGCCGATTACTGGAAAAGCCTTCAGGAAGCCATTCGCGCCGGGAAGGTCATCGACGTGTTCCCATATCGACGCAAGGGCCTCGACAACGAGTAACCGTATTCGCACGATCTATGTAGCAGCTGTCGAGCCCCAGCGAGGCTGCGTTCGGCTGCGAAGCAGTCGTCAATTCAATCACCTCGGTTTACCTGAAACACCGCGCTGGCTGATTTTACGACCGCTTCGCAGCCGAACGCAGCCTCGCTGGGGCTCGACAGCTGCTACAAGGGATCTCGTTCGCCCTTTAAATCTGCGACAATCCGCCCCCTGCGCCACTAGACGACTTATTGCGTACCTGATGACTGACGAATCGCCTTCCATCGACAAACTGCTGAAAAACCTTGATCACGCCATGCTCGCCGACCGCCACCGGCTGCGGCGGCAGTTGCTTGAGCTGCGCAAGAAACCGGACGAGGCCAAACTGGCCCAGTGGGTGACACGCACGCAGGCGTCCTGTGATCAGGTGTTGGCGCGGCGGGCCAGCCTGCCGGTGATTCGTTACGACGACAGCCTGCCGATCGCCGCCAAGCGCGACGAAATCAAAGCAGCGCTGCTCAAGCATCAGGTGCTGATCATTGCCGGTGAAACCGGTTCGGGTAAAACCACCCAGTTGCCGAAGATCTGCCTGGAAATCGGTCGCGGTCAGCATGGCCTGATCGGCCATACCCAGCCCCGTCGAATCGCCGCCCGCAGCGTGGCGAGCCGGGTCGCCGAAGAACTGGCGACACCCTTGGGCGCACTGGTCGGCTATCAGGTGCGCTTCGAGGATCAGAGCGATTCCAATACCCTGATCAAGCTGATGACCGACGGCATCCTGCTGGCGGAAACCCAGAACGACCGCTACCTCGAACGCTACGACACGATCATCGTCGACGAAGCCCATGAACGCAGCCTCAACATCGACTTCCTGCTCGGTTACCTGAAAACCCTGCTGCCACGGCGCCCGGACCTGAAAGTCATCATCACCTCGGCGACCATCGACCTGGAGCGTTTCTCCAAGCATTTCGACGATGCGCCGATTGTCGAAGTCTCTGGTCGCACCTTCCCGGTGGAAACCTGGTATCGCCCGCTGACCCTGGAGCAGGACGAAGAGGGCAACCGCGTTGAAGACGACTTGACTGTGGATCAGGCGATCCTCGCCACCCTCGACGAAATCGCCGCGTTCGAACGCAGCGAACGCAAGAGCCCCGGCGATGTGCTGGTGTTCCTGCCCGGCGAGCGCGAGATTCGCGACGCCGCCGACATGCTGCGCAAGGCCCAGCTCAAGCACACCGAAATTCTGCCGCTCTACGCACGACTGTCGCCGGCTGAACAGCAGCGGATTTTCCAGTCGCACCCAGGCCGACGCGTGGTCCTGGCGACCAACGTCGCGGAAACCTCGCTGACCGTGCCGGGCATTCGTTACGTGATCGACAGCGGCACCGCGCGCATCAGCCGTTACAGCTACCGCGCCAAGGTCCAGCGCCTGCCCATCGAAGCGATTTCCCAGGCCAGCGCCAACCAGCGTAAAGGTCGTTGCGGACGGGTCGAGCCGGGCATTTGCATCCGCCTCTATGGCGAAGAAGATTTCATCGGTCGCCCGGAATTTACCGATCCGGAAATCCTGCGCACCAACCTCGCGGCGGTGATTTTGCAGATGCTGCATCTGCGCCTCGGCGAGATCACCGATTTCCCGTTTATCGAGCCGCCGGATGGCAAAGCCATCAGCGACGGTTTCAACCTGCTGCAAGAACTCTCGGCGGTCGACCGCAACAGCCAGCTGACGCCGCTCGGTCGCCAGTTGGCGCGCTTGCCAGTGGACCCGCGAATGGGCCGCATGCTGCTGGAAGCGGCGAAACTCGGCAGCTTGCAGGAAGTGCTGATCGTTGCCAGCGCCATGTCGATTCAGGACCCGCGCGAGCGTCCGCCGGAACGTCAGCAAGCGGCCGATCAGGCGCACGCGCAATGGAAAGACGTGGACTCGGACTTCGCCGGGCTGGTCAATCTGTGGCGTGGTTTCGAAGAACAGCGCCAGGCGCTGACCGCCAGCCCGCTGCGCAATTGGTGCCGCAAGAATTTCCTGAATTACCTGCGTCTGCGCGAATGGCGCGACTCCCATCGGCAGTTGAGCCTGATCTGCCGCGACATGCAGTTGAGCCTCAACAAAGAGCCGGCGGATTACCCGAAACTGCACAAAGCCGTGCTCTCGGGGCTGCTCAGCCAGATCGGCCAGAAAACCGATGAAGGCGATTACCTCGGTGCGCGTCAGCGGCGCTTCTGGATTCACCCGTCATCGGGCCTCGGTAAAAAGCGCCCGCAATGGCTGATGGCCGCCGAACTGGTGGAAACCACCAAGCTCTACGCACGCATGGTCGCCAAGATCGACGCCGACTGGATCGAGCCACTGGCCGGGCACCTGATCAAGAAAAACCACTTCGAACCCCATTGGGAGAAGAAGCGCGGTCAGGTGGTGGCGTTCGAGCAGATCACTTTGTTCGGGCTGATCGTGGTCGGTCGCCGGCCGGTGCATTACGGGCCGATCGACCCGGTGGTGTCTCGTGAGTTCTTTATTCGTGAAGGTCTGGTGCGCGGCGAGATTCAGTCCAAAGCCAAGTGCTTGTCGGCCAATGCGCAGTTGCTGGAACAGCTCGACGAACTGGAAGCCAAGGCTCGCCGTCGCGACATTCTCGCCGACGAAGAAACCCTGTTCGCCTTCTACGATGCGCGACTGCCGGCGGAGATCCACCAGACGGCGACCTTCGACAGCTGGTATCGGGTCAACAGCCAGAAAGACCCGCAGCTGCTGATCATGCGCGAAGAAGACGTGCTGGCCCGGGAGGCGAGTGAAGTCACCGCGCTGCATTACCCGGACACCTTGCACATCGGTGATCTGGAGTTGGCGCTGAGCTACCACTTCGAACCGAACCACCCGCGTGACGGCGTGACCCTGCGCGTGCCGGCGCCGCTGTTGCCGATGCTGCCGCCGGAACGTCTGGAATGGCTGGTGCCGGGCGTGATCGAGGCCAAGTGCATCGCGCTGGTGCGCAACCTGCCCAAAGCCCTGCGCAAGAATTTCGTGCCGGTGCCGGACTTCGTCAAAGCGGCGTTGCAGCGCATGACCTTCGCCGAGGGCTCATTGCCACAGACGTTGGGTCGTGAACTGTTGCGCATGACTGGTGCGCGGGTCAGCGATGAAGCCTGGGCCGAAGCGTCGCAGCAGGTCGACAGTCATTTGCGGATGAACCTGGAAATCGTCGACGGCCAGGGCAAGTTCCTTGGCGAGGGGCGTGATCTGGCGGAACTGACCGCACGCTTTGCCGAAGCCAGTCAGGCCGCGTTGGCTGTGCCGCAAACTGCGAAAAACCAGCAACCGGTGGAGCCGAAAGTGTTTGCCGCCGTCGCCGAGAAAACCCAGCAGAAGATTGCCGGGCTATCGATGACGGTGTATCCGGCGCTGGTGGAAGAGAGCGGCACGGTCAAGGAAGGACGTTTCTCGACGCCGGTCGAAGCCGAGTTTCAACATCGCCGCGCCTTGCAGCGTTTGCTGATGCAGCAACTGGCCGAACCGGCGAAGTTCCTGCGCAGCAAGTTGCCGGGGCTGACCGAATTGGGCCTGATGTACCGCGACATGGGGCGCATCGACAGTCTGGTCGAAGACATCCTGCTGGCCAGCCTCGACAGCTGCATTCTCGATGGCGAAGATCCGTTGCCTCGCGATGGCGCCGGGTTGGCCTCACTGGCCGAACGCAAGCGCGGCGGCTGGACCGAGCACGCCGAGCGCCTGGCCAAGCTGACGCTGGAAATCCTCAAGCTTTGGCACGGCCTGCAAAAACGCTTCAAGGGCAAGATCGACCTGGCGCAAGCCGTGGCCCTGAACGACATCAAGCAGCAGCTCAGTCATCTGGTGTATCCGGGGTTTGTCCGGGAAACCCCGATGCAGTGGCTCAAGGAATTGCCGCGTTATCTGAAAGCGGTCGAGCAGCGCTTCGAGAAAATCGGCGCTCAGGTGCAGAGGGATCGGGTCTGGAGTGGCGAGTTGTCTGGCCTGTGGACGCAATATCAAACCCGCGCCAACAAACATGCCCAGGAAGGCAAGCGCGATCCGCAGCTGGAACTCTATCGCTGGTGGCTGGAGGAATACCGGGTTTCCCTGTTCGCCCAACAATTGGGGACCAAGGTGCCGATCTCCGACAAGCGCCTGAACAAGCAGTGGACCCAAGTCGAACCGTAACCCCTGTGGGAGCGTTGCTCTCGCAAAAGGCGCCAAAACCCAATGTTTATGGCAAACTTCGCGCCTATAAACGCCGGCCCCGCGGTTTTGAGCCTTCACAGGTCTGGGCGGATCGGAAAAAAGCGATGCCAGGTTTGCTCCCCCTGGCGGGAGCAGATCCTTTGTGTGTTGGTACGTCGGTGCCAACACTTTCTGCCTGAACAGATTAGAGAAACGACCATGCATAACGTCGTCATCAGCGGCACCGGCCTGTACACCCCGGCCAACAGCATCTCCAACGAAGAGCTGGTGCAGTCTTTCAACGCTTACGTCGCGCAATTCAACGCCGACAACGCCGACGCCATCGCGCGCGGCGAAATCGAAGCGTTGACCGAGTCCAGCGCGGCGTTTATCGAAAAGGCGTCTGGCATCAAAAGCCGCTTTGTCATGGACAAAGAAGGCATCCTCGATCCGCAACGCATGGCGCCACGCCTGCCGGAACGCTCGAATGACGAGTGGTCGGTGCTTTGCCAAATGGCCATCGGCGCCGCCGAACAAGCCTTGCAACGTGCCGGCAAGACCGCCGCGGACATCGACGGCGTGATCGTCGCCTGCTCCAACCTGCAACGTGCCTATCCGGCCATCGCCATCGAAGTCCAGGAAGCCTTGGGCATCCAGGGTTTCGGTTACGACATGAACGTCGCCTGCTCCTCGGCGACCTTCGGCATTCAGGCGGCGACCAACAGCGTGCAACTGGGCCAGGCCCGGGCGATCCTGATGGTCAACCCGGAAGTCTGCACCGGTCACCTGAACTTCCGCGACCGCGACAGCCACTTCATCTTCGGCGACGCCGCTACCGCGGTGATCATCGAACGTGCTGACCTGGCGACGTCCAAGTACCAGTTCGACATTGTCAGCACCAAGCTGCTGACCAAGTTCTCCAACAACATCCGCAACAACTTCGGCTTCCTCAACCGCGCGGCGGAAGAGGGCATCGGTGCCAAGGACAAACTGTTCGTGCAGGAAGGCCGCAAGGTGTTCCGCGATGTCTGCCCGATGGTCGCCGAGCTGATCGCTACGCACCTGGAAGAGAACACGCTCAACATCAGTGACGTGAAACGCTTCTGGCTGCACCAGGCCAACCTCAGCATGAACCACCTGATCGTCAAGAAACTGCTGGGCCGCGAAGCCACCGAAGAAGAAGCCCCGGTGATTCTCGACACCTACGCCAACACCAGCTCCGCCGGTTCCGTGATTGCGTTTCACAAGAACCAGGACGATCTGGCCGCCGGTTCGCTGGCAGTACTCAGCTCGTTCGGTGCCGGTTACTCGATTGGTAGCGTGATTCTGCGCAAGCGCTGAGTTTGCCTTAAAAGATCGCAGCCTGCGGCAGCTCCTACACGGGATTGGATTTCAACGCGATATCGCGGTTGGAATACGGTCGGTGTAGGCGCTGCCGCAGGCTGCGATCTTTTTTTGCGCCAACAAAAAAACTCGCGCTGCAATATCGGACGGATGATGGGGACCGATACCACAACGCGAGTTTGTAAAAGCGCCTCGAGCTTCCTTGCCCGAGTCGTGTAGCGGGGAATCAGAACTTCGCTTCGGCATCCAGTTGCAGGGTGTTGATGTCGGAGTCTTTCTTGTTGAGGCTAGCGTTGGTTTGGTCAGATGTAGCCATGAAGTACGTCGCGCCGAGGTTGAAGTTCTTGTCCAACTCGTAGCTCACTTTCAACTTGCTGCCGCGCGAACCGGTGTAACCGTTGGCAAAGTCGGAGTCGGTGAAGGCGCCGACCACCGCGTTACGCTGTACATCGCGGTAGTTGTAGTCCACTGCGAAGCCGTAGATCTTGGACTTCACACCGGCCAACCAACCAGTGTCCTGATCGTTGCTCGCGTCTTTGTTGTTGACGTACTGACCGTACAACGAGAGCGGTACTGGCAGGTTGCTGAAGTCGAGCTGACCAAAGCCTTCGTACAGTTTGAAGGTTTCGTTCGGGCTGTTGCCGTTGACGGCCAGGGCGCATGGCGCGGTGACGGTGCCGGTGGTAGGGCAGGCGCTGTTCTTGTCGTTGTCGTACGAGTAGATACTGCCGCCCAAGGTCATTTTCATGCTGTCGGTGATGGCGAAGCGCGCACCCAACTGGCCAGCGTACAGGCGCAGGTCGTGTTTGAACTGCACACCCTCGCCGTCGACGTTGTCCTTGAGGGTGTAGTGACCGGCACTACCGAACAGCTCGGTGCTGCCGCCCAGCGGGTACTTGTAAGTCGCAGCCAGACCTTCCGGGTTGATGTCGCTATCCCAGATGATGTCGCCCATGCTTACCCATGGCTGAGACATCTTTCCGCCAATGAGGTGCAGGTTCTTGATCGCGTCAGGGTGGTAGTCGACGTAGCCCTGGTCCAGCCAGATCGACTTCTTGTCGAAGTAGTTGTTCAGGTCCTGGTTGGTGGAGCGGGCGTCATCGTTGCTGCCGGTGGCGATACGAATACCGGTGTCGACTTGCGGGTTGATTTCGCTGTAGGCACCCAGGCGGGCACGAATGCGCTGACGATCCTGGTCCTTGTTGTTTGGAACGCCATCGTTGTGGACGGTTTCTTCACGGAAACGCACGTCACCCTTGAATTGGGTCTTGGCGGCCCACGCCAGTTTCTGGTCGAAGGCGCTCAGAGTGTCGGTTTTCTTCGCAGTTGCTGCGATCTGCTCGTTGGTCTCTTGTTGAGCCTGGCGGGCGATTTGCTGGTCTTTTTGATCCCTGGCCAGCTCGGCTTGCAGTTCGGTGTACTGCGCAGGCGAAATCGATCCGTTTGCCTTGAGCATGTCGAGCAGTTTGGCGTCAACTGCGGCGCTGGCCGGAACACTCATGGCCAGCAGCAACCCACCACACAAGGCTGCCGCAGTTTTCGTGGAAGCAAGACGCATATCAATCTCCGAAGATGTAATGGGATGACTGAGCCATCCAGGACACAACCGACCGTTGACGGACGGAAAACAGTGACCAGGTATAGAACCCGGCGCTCTAAAAACAGGCGCCAGTATCGCGATGGTTTATGACAGAGCGGTGGCAAAGTGATGGCGTCTCGATGACGATACAAATAGGGCGTACACCCTTGTCCAGAGCCCTGTCGGCGGATTGCTCGTGTGGATTTTTTGGCGATGGGCGATACTCGCCGGGCTTTCACGCAAAGAAGTAGGGAAGAACTGATGCCGCTGCAACGTCTGGAAAGTCTGTCCGAAATCGCGTCGCAGACGTGGGACGCCCTGGTGCCCGAGAATCAGCCCTTTCTGCGCCACGCCTTTCTCGGCGCGCTGGAAGACAGCGGCAGCGTCGGCCCTCATTCCGGCTGGCAACCCGAGCATTTGTTGCACATCGAAGGCGATCGCCTGATTGCCGCGCTGCCCAGTTACCGCAAATGGCATTCCTACGGCGAGTACGTGTTCGATCACGCCTGGGCCGATGCCTGTGAGCGTGCGGGTATCGATTACTACCCCAAGCTGCTGACGGCTGTGCCGTTCAGTCCGGTCAGTGGCCCGCGTTTACTGGCCGCCACGCTCGAGGACGGTTTCGAACTGTTGAACAGCCTGCCGGGCTACCTTGAAATCGAACAACTCTCCAGTGCCCACATCAACTTCACCGACCCGTTCACTGACGCGGCCTTGGCCGAGCAGCCGGGCTGGTTGCAGCGAATCGGCTGTCAGTACCACTGGCAGAATCGCGGCTATCGGGATTTTCAGGACTTCCTAGACGTCCTTAGTTCGCGCAAGCGCAAGCAGATGCGCAAGGAACGCGAACAAGTGGCGGGGCAGGGCATTGATTTCGAATGGCTTGAAGGTAGGCAACTCGATCAGGCGCAGTGGGATTTTGTCTATGCCTGCTACGCCAATACCTACGCAGTGCGTCGGCAAGCGCCGTATCTGACGCGGGAGTTTTTCAGTTTGCTGGCCGAGCGCATGCCAGAGTCGATTCGCGTGGTGCTGGCCAAGCAAGGCTCACGGCCGGTGGCCATGGCCTTCAGTCTGGTGGGTGGCGACAGCTTTTACGGTCGTTACTGGGGCTGTCTTGCGGAGTTCGATCGTTTGCACTTCGAGACCTGTTTCTACCAGGGAATGGACTACGCGATTGCCAACGGCTTCCAGCGATTCGATGCCGGTGCCCAGGGCGAGCACAAGTTGATTCGCGGGTTCGAACCGGTGATCACTCATTCATGGCACTACTTGCGTCATCCCGGCCTGAAAGCGGCCGTCAAAGACTTCCTGCAGCAAGAGCGCGTTGGTGTGTTGGCGTATGCCGAGGAAGCGAGGACGGCCTTGCCTTACCGGCAAGACTGATCCTCACCCTGGGCTTCAGCTGCCTTCCTTGCCTAACCATCGATACGTCACGCCGCCGATCACAGCGCCGAGCAGCGGCGCCACCCAGAACATCCACAATTGCGCGATGGCCCAGCCTCCGACGATCAGCGCCGGGCCAGTGCTGCGGGCCGGGTTGACCGAGGTGTTGGTGACAGGGATCGAGATCAGGTGAATCAGCGTCAGGGCCAGGCCGATGGCGATCGGTGCCAGCCCGGCGGGGGCGCGCTTGTCGGTGGCGCCGAGGATGATCAGCACGAACATCGCCGTCATCACCAGCTCACAGACAAAGCCTGCGGCCATCGAGTATTTGCCGGGAGAATGCTCGCCGTAGCCGTTGGAAGCCAGACCGTTGGCGAGATCGAAGCCTTCCTTGCCGTTGGCTATGTAGTAGATCAAGGCCGCCGCGATAATCGCACCAATCACCTGAGCGATGATGTAGGCGGGCAGCTCTTTGGCGGGGAATCGACCGCCGACGAACAAACCGACCGAAACGGCGGGGTTGAGATGGCAGCCGGAAATATGGCCAATGGCGAATGCCATGGTCAGTACCGTCAGACCAAAGGCCAGGGCCACACCCAGCACCCCGATCCCCAGCGGAGAAGACGCGGCCAGGACCGCACTGCCGCAACCCCCCAACACCAGCCAGAACGTACCTAACAACTCAGTGACTGAACGTTTGAACAGAGACATGAGAGCGTCCTTGATAGGCTTCCTATCGAGACTGTATCGAGTGATGCATCCTGCACATTTACGACAGGCTCATCTCCAGAACCTTGGCTGATTACAGCAGGGTTTTGGCGGATTTCCAGTGGCCACAAAAAACCGCTAGAGCCCGTCATTGAAGGGCTGTAGCGGTTTTAATGATGTAGGAAGTCTATGTAGCAGCTGGCGCAGCCTGCGTTCGGCTGCGCAGCAGTCGTAAAATCATACAACGCGGTGTTTCAGGTAAAACGCATGTGCTGGATGAACGACTGCTGCGCAGCCGAACGCAGGCTGCGCCAGCTGCTACAAGGGCATTGGCGATCGACAAATTTAATCGATGCCGACAAACCCACCCGTCTGGTGCTGCCACAACCGCGCATACAACCCGCCATGGGCCAGCAGTTCGGCGTGGCTGCCGGTTTCGGCGATCTTGCCTTTTTCCAGCACCACCAGCCGGTCCATACGGGCGATGGTCGAGAGCCGGTGAGCGATGGCGATCACGGTTTTGCCCTGCATCAGGGTTTCGAGGCTTTCCTGGATCGCTGCTTCGACCTCCGAATCCAGCGCCGAGGTGGCCTCGTCCATGATCAGGATCGGCGCGTCCTTGAGCAGCACGCGAGCAATCGCTATCCGCTGACGCTGACCGCCGGAGAGTTTCACCCCGCGTTCACCGACGTGGGCGTCAAAACCGGTGCGACCTTCGGAGTCCGACAACAATGGGATGAACTCGTCGGCGCGGGCCTTGTGTACCGCCTCCCAGAGTTCGGCGTCGGTGGCGTCGGGTTTGCCGTACAGCAAATTGTCACGGATCGAGCGATGCAGCAGGGACGTATCCTGGGTGATCATGCCGATGCGCTCGCGCAGGCTTTCCTGGCCGACTTCGGCGATGTTCTGGCCGTCGATGAGGATGCGCCCGCCCTCCACGTCATAGAGGCGCAGAAGCAGGTTGACCAGGGTTGACTTGCCGGCACCGGAGGGACCGATCAGGCCGATTTTCTCGCCGGGCTTGATGGTCAGGTTGAGGTCGCCGATGATCCCGCTCTTCTTGCCGTAGTGGAAATCCACGTGCTCGAAACGCACCTCGCCACGGGTGACCGTCAGCGGTTTGGCCTGCTCGCGATCGGTGACGCTGACCGGTTGAGAAATGGTCTGCAAACCGTCCTGAACCATGCCGATGTTTTCGAAAATGCCGGTGACCACCCACATGATCCAGCCGGACATGTTGACGATGCGGATCACCAGACCGGTGGCCAGGGCGATGGCGCCTACGGTGATCAGCGACTGCGTCCACAGCCACAGGGCCAGGCCGGTGGTGCCGACGATCAGCAAGCCGTTCATGCTGGTGATGACCACGTCCATGCTGGTGACCACCCGGCCGGCCAATTGGGCTTTTTCGGTTTGTTCCTTGATCGCTTCGCGAGCGTATTGCTGCTCGAAGTTGGTGTGGGCGAACAGCTTCAGGGTGGTGATGTTGGTGTAGCCGTCGACGATCCGCCCCATGAGTTTGGAGCGCGCATCGGAGGACACCACCGAGCGTTCCTTGACCCGTGGCACGAAGTAGTAAAGGGCACTGATGAAGGCGGCGATCCAGGTCAGCAGCGGGATCATCAGGCGCCAGTCGGCTTCGGCGAACAGCACCAGCGAACTGATCGCGTAGATCAGCACGTGCCATAACGCGTCCACCGCTTGCACGGCCGAATCGCGTAGCGAGTTGCCGGTCTGCATGATGCGTTGGGCGATGCGCCCGGCGAAGTCGTTCTGGAAAAAATTCAGGCTCTGTTTGAGCACATAACTGTGGTTCTGCCAGCGAATCAGGCTGGTCATGCTGGGGCTCAGGGTCTGGTGTACCAGCAGGTCATGCAGGCCAACAAAAATCGGCCGAAAAACCAGGGCTACCACCGCCATCCAGGCCAGCTCGATGCCGTGTTCCTTGAAGAAATCGACGTTAGGTGTGCCTTGGGTCAGGTCGATGATGCGACTCAGGTAACTGAACAGCGCCACTTCGATCAGCGCACCGATCAGACCGACGAACAGCAGGACGGCGAAACTCGGCCAGACCTGCTTCAAGTAATAGGTATAAAAAGGCAGAACCCGATCCGGCGGAGCGGCCGTCGGGGCCTCGCGGAAAATGTCGATCAGTTTCTCGAAACGGCGATAAAGCATCAGTTCTCCGCCCGCGCACGGGCTCTCCTTTGAACAGTGTGAGCGGCGCACTCCGGCAGCCGCTCAAGACTTCCTATGTAGCTTAGTCGATGACTTTGGCCGACTTGATGAACACAGGATCGGCTGGCACATCTTTCATGCCGCCACGGGTGGTGGTTTGCGAGTTGACGATGACGTCCACCACGTCCATGCCTTTCACGACTTTACCGAAGACCGCATAGCCGTCACCGCTGTCGAGGAAGTCGTTGTCCTTGACGTTGACGAAGAACTGGCTGGTGGCCGAATCAGGATTAGAGGTGCGGGCCATGGACAGCGTGCCACGGACGTTATGCAGACCGTTTTTGGACTCGTTCTTGATCGGTGCCTTGGTTTCTTTCTGCTGCATTTGTTGAGTGAAACCGCCGCCCTGGACCATGAAGCCCGGAATCACACGGTGAAAAATCGTGTTGTTGTAGAAGCCGCTGTTGACGTAATCAAGGAAGTTCTTGGTACTGATCGGCGCCTTGACCGGGTCCAGTTCGATTTCGATCTGGCCGTTGGTGGTCTCTAGCAGCACGTGCGGCGCCTTGGCGGGCGTTGCGGCCATCAGGTTGGCGGCAAACAGAACGGAGCCAGCGACGAGGGCGATTTTTTTCAGCATGGGTCAGTGATCCTGAGTGAGGTGGTGTCGACTGCGGTGAGAAACTCGAGCAGCGTTTGGTTGAACATTTCGGGTTGATCCAGCGGGGTGGCGTGGCGCGAATCGGCGATCACCACCAGCCGCGCATCGGGCAGCAGTTTTACATAGGTCTCTTTCAGCGAGACCGGTGTGTAGTCACGGTCGGCGCTGACGATGAGGGTTGGACAGGAGACCCTCGAAAGTCGTTCCTGAACCCCCCAGCCAACGATTGCATCGAAGCTGGCGAGATAAGCATGTTTGTCGTTTTTTGCCCAGCGTTCGGCCATCTTTTGACGCAAATCAGCCTGTTCCGGTTTCGGGAACAGCTTGCCGCCCAAGGCCGTGCCGATGGCGCCCAGACTGAGGACGCGCATCAGGCTCCAGCGCTTGAACCACTGCCAGTAATCGTCGCGGCTGCGCAGTTTGACCTCGGGCGCGCTGTTGACGATGCACAGGCTTTTGAGCAATTGGGGCTGATCCACGGCCAGTTGAAAACCGATCATGCCGCCCATGGACAGGCCCACGTAATGAGTGGGGCCGAGGTTCAGGTGTTCAATGAGGGCGATCAGGTCGGCGCTGAACCCGGCGATGCTGTAGCGCTCGCGGGGTTTGTCCGAGCGACCGTGGCCGCGTACATCCGGCACGATCACCCGGTAGCGGGCCGACAGCGCCGGGATCTGCTTTTCCCAGTCCAGGGTGCTGGAGCCGAGCCCGTGAACCAGCAGCAACGGCGTGCCGTGGCCATATTCCTCATAGTGCAGGTTGCAACCTTCGTGTTCGAAATAGGCCATGCGTACACTCCGTGTCAGGCTTGTTCAGGGGCAGCGAAAGGTGCATCCAGCGGCGCAGTGTCGAAAGTGCGCAGCAGTTCGATGAGAATCTGCGTGGCCGGCCCCAAGGGTTTGTCCTTGTTCGAGTACAGGTAGAAGCTTGGGTTGCGGCTGCCGCCCTGGTCCAACGGTAGCAGCTTGAGCAGACCTTCCTTGAGTTCCCGTTCGATCATGTGCCGAGGCAACCAGGCGAAACCCAGGCCGCTGCTGACAAAGGTCGCCGCGGTAGCCAGGCTGCCGACAGTCCAGCGCTGTTCCGCGCCGAGCCAGCCGACGTCCCGTGGCTGCTGGCGACCGGAGTCGCGGATGACCACTTGCATCTGGGATTCCAGATCCTGGAAGTTCAGTTCGCGGTTCAGACGATGCAGCGGGTGTTCGGGGTGAGCGACAGCCACAAACTCTACGTCGCTCAATTCCGCGCCCAGATACCCGGGAATGCTGAGGCCAGTAATGGCCAGATCGGCCACGCCTTCGAGCAAGACTTCTTCTACCCCCGACAGCACTTCTTCGCGCAGACGCACCCGGCAGCCACGGCTTTGTGGCATGAAAGCGGTCAAGGCGCGAACGAGGCGGGCGCTCGGGTAGGCGGCGTCGACCACCAGCCGCACTTCCGCTTCCCAGCCTTGTTCCATGTGGTGGGCCAGGTCTTCCAGCTGACTGGCCTGTTTTACCAGTTGCCGCGAGCGGCGCAGCAACACGCCGCCGGCTTCGGTCAGCACCGCTTTGCGGCCGTCGATGCGCAACAGCGGCACGCCGAGCTGGTCCTGCATGCGCGCCACGGTGTAACTCACCGATGATTGCGAGCGGTGCAGCGCTTCGGCGGCCTGGGCGAAACCGCCGTGGTCGACCACGGCTTGTAACGTTCGCCATTGATCAAGGGTCACGCGGGGCGCTTTCATGAATAGCTCCTCTTGTCCTAAGCTGGCAGCCCTTTATGGAGACTGCTGAATGAAAAAGCTTTGTTGTGTGGTATCGGGTTGTGTGCTGCTGGCAATGCTGCCGCTGACGGCATTTGCTTATCCGATCGATGTGAAGAAAAACCTCAACGGCTTGAAGATTGACTACGAGACCTTCGACACGGATAACGACATCGGCTCCATCCGGGTGGCCAACTACGGCGACATCGATGCGAGCTGCAAGGCAGTTTTCAACAATGGCCCGGAAGCGCCGCGTACGCGCAAGATCGATGTGCCGGCTGGCAAACACAAAAACGCCACTGCGAAGTTCACCCGCAGCATTATCAAGCTGCGTATCGAGCTGACCTGCACGCCGAAATGACATCAAGCACCTGTGGGAACAGGCTTACTCCCACAGGACATGCTCAGCTTATAAACGAATTTATTGATGGGTTATAGCAGTTATTTGCGCTTTTTCATCGATATGACTCTGTTTAACCTTCACTCCATCGACTTACAACATTCTCAGATGGAGGCTACATCCCATGTCCCGCGTTCTGATCATCGAAAGCAGCGCCCGTCAGCAAGACTCGGTTTCGCGTCAACTGACCCAGACCTTCATCAGCCAGTGGCAAGCCGCGCACCCGAACGACCAGATCACCGTTCGTGACCTGGCCGTCAACCCGGTGCCGCATCTGGACATCAACCTGCTGGGCGGCTGGATGAAACCTGCCGAACAGCGCAACGACATCGAACAGGTTTCCCTGGAACGCTCCAACCAGTTGACCGACGAATTGCTGGCTGCCGATGTACTGGTCATGGCCGCGCCGATGTACAACTTCGCCATCCCGAGCACCCTCAAAGCCTGGCTCGACCACGTGCTGCGTGCCGGCGTGACTTTCAAGTACACCGACACCGGCCCGCAAGGTTTGCTCAGCGGCAAGCGTGCCTACGTGCTGACTGCGCGCGGCGGGATCTACGCCGGCAGCACCGCGGATCACCAGGAACCGTACCTGCGTCAGGTCATGGGCTTCATCGGGATTCACGACGTGACGTTCATTCATGCCGAAGGCATGAACCTGGGCGGTGACTTCCAGGAGAAAGGCCTGAGCCAGGCCAACGCGAAGCTTTCCCTCGTCGCCTGAGGCTTTAATCGCCAGATAATCCCTTGATGTTCAAGTGACCTGGCGCAACCCCTTCATGGCTTTACGCGCATCGAACCTCCCTTTGCACTTGTTGCTCCTGAGTGCTGTAGCCCGATTGAACGCTTTAGCGAGATCGGGCTTTTTTTTGCCCGGGATTTAGCGATGGCCGGCAAAAACCGCTATCGTCGCCGCCATTCGAAACGAGGCGAGCATGGGCTATCTACTTTTTGTCACGCTGATTCAGGCGTTTTCCTTCAGCTTGATCGGTGAATACCTGGCCGGTCATGTCGACAGTTACTTTGCGGTGCTGGTGCGAGTGGTGCTGGCGGGGCTGGTGTTCATTCCGTTGACCCGCTGGCGTTCGGTTGAACCGGCGTTCATGCGCGGCATGCTGCTGATCGGCGCGTTGCAGTTCGGCGTGACGTACGTCTGCCTGTACCTGAGCTTTCGGGTGCTGACAGTGCCGGAGGTGTTGCTGTTCACCATCCTCACACCACTGCACGTGACCTTGATCGAAGACGCGCTGAACCGGCGCTTCAATCCGTGGGCATTGGTCGCGGCACTGGTGGCGGTGATGGGCGCGGCGGTGATTCGCTACGACCGGATCAACCCCGATTTCTTCATGGGCTTCCTGCTGCTGCAACTGGCCAACTTCACCTACGCTGCCGGGCAGGTGCTCTATAAGCATCTGGTGGCCCGCCATCCGAGCGATTTGCCGCATTACCGGCGCTTTGGTTACTTCTACCTGGGGGCATTGGCGGTGGCGTTGCCGGCGTTTCTGTTGTTCGGCAAACAGAACTTCCTGCCCGAAGCGCCTCTGCAATGGGGCGTGCTGGTGTTCCTCGGCCTGGTCTCGACTGCGCTCGGGTTGTACTGGTGGAACAAGGGCGCGTGCCTGGTGAATGGCGGGACGCTCGCGGTGATGAACAATCTGCATGTGCCGGTGGGGTTGCTGATCAATTTGCTGATCTGGAATCAGCATGAAGAACTGGGGCGGTTGTTCCTCGGTGGGTCGGTGATTTTGATGGCGGTGTGGATCAGCCGGTTGGGCGTCAGGCGAGAAGTGCTGCCGTTGCGGGAACGTCCATGACGGACCTGATCGCCGCCATCGAGCAGATCTACAAGCCCGCAGGTATGACGTTAACGGATGAAGCTCGGCGCGAGGAGGAGAGTGCCGAATACGGCGCCTGCCGCTTCGGCCTCGATGGCCAGGCGATGGTCTTCCGAGTGGCGAAAACCACGCCGACCAAGATGGGTCAGTTCGTCACGCTGTGGAAGCGGCCAACGCCGACCAGCGAGATTGCACCGCTCGATAGCGGCGATGGCGTCGCCTTTGTGGTGGTGAGCGTTGCTGATGAACCCCATCGCGGGCAGTTTGTGTTTGACCGGGAGATACTCGCCGCCAAGGGTGTCATGTCGATTGGTGGCGAAGGTGGCAAGCGGGCGATTCGTGTCTATCCGCCATGGTCCAGACCCGTCGCCAAACAAGCGGTGAAAACGCAGCAATGGCAGTTGAAGTATTTCCTCGCGCTTGACCAAGGCGGTAATGCCGATCCCGTTCAGGTGCGCCGGCTCTTTGGAAAATAGCCCTTAAACCCCTGCGTGAGTGAGGTGTTACATGACGTGTTTTTCGGGCTCTGGAATATGGCTCGCACCCAGCAGCGCTGGCAACAACCCCGCCCGCAAATCCCCGCCACTCGGCTGCTGATACAGGCTCAAGCCAAACTCCGGCAACACCGCCAGCAGGTAATCAAAAATATCTCCCTGAATCCGCTCGTAATCGGCCCACGCGGTGGTGCGGGTGAAACAGTAGATTTCCAGCGGAATCCCCTGCGCGGTGGTTTGCATCTGGCGAACCATGCAGGTCATGTTCGGCTGGATTTCCGGGTGACTCTTCAAATACGCCAGTGCATAGGCGCGGAAGGTCCCGATATTGGTCATCCGCCGACGGTTGGCCGACATCGCCGCCACATTACCCTGGGCTTCGTTCCAGGCCTTGAGTTCAGCCTGCTTGCGACTGATGTAGTCGGTCAGCAGATGCACCTGGGACAGCTTCTGCTCTTCGTCATCGCGGATGAATCGCACGCCACTGGCGTCGATGAACAGGCTGCGCTTGATCCGTCGCCCTCCGGATTGCTGCATGCCGCGCCAGTTCTTGAACGACTCGGACATCAGGCGCCAGGTTGGAATCGAAACGATGGTCTTGTCGAAATTCTGCACCTTGACCGTGTGCAGCGTGATGTCGACCACATCACCGTCGGCGCCGACTTGCGGCATCTCGATCCAGTCGCCGACCCGCAGCATGTCATTGCTGGTCAATTGCACGCTGGCGACGAACGACAGCAGGGTGTCCTTGTAGACCAACAGAATTACCGCCGACATGGCGCCCAGACCCGACAGCAGCAACAGCGGCGAACGGTCGATCAGCGTGGCGACGATGATGATCGCGCCAAACACGTACAAGACCATTTTTGCCAGTTGCACGTAGCCTTTGATCGAGCGGGTACGGGCATGTTCGGTGCGCGCATAGATGTCGAGCAGCGCGCTGAGCAGGGCACTGACCGCCAACAGCAAGAACAGAATGGTAAATGCCAGCGCGACGTTACCAAGGAAGATCAGACTGGTCTTGCCCAACTCCGGCACCAGGTGCAAGCCGAACTGGATCACCAGCGAGGGGGTGATCTGCGCCAGACGATGAAAGACCTTGTTATGCCGAAAGTCATTGATCCAGTGCAATGCCGGCTGGCGACCGAGCATTTTGGTCACATGCAGAATGAGGTAGCGCGCCACTCGTCCGAGGACCAGCGCAACCACCAGCAATACCACCAATGCCAGGCTGGAATGCAGGAGAGGGTGCTGATCAAGGGCACCCCAAAGGTCTTGAACGTTGAGCCAGAGCTGTTTGATATCCATGGGTAAAAACGGTTCTTCTGTAGGACGCGACGGGGCGATTAGAGCATTTAAGACGCTTTGGATGACGTTTCAGGACAAAAGACGCAACAAAAAAACCACTGTTTAGCGCCGTTTGTATAAAGAAACTCGGCCTGAGCGCTCGAAACCGTTACCCTATGCAGCTGTTTTTTTGTATTTCTTCGAGGTAGCACCCGTGTTTTCCCAATTCGCCCTGCACGAACGCCTGCTCAAAGCCGTGGCCGAGCTTAAATTTGTCGAGCCAACGCCAGTGCAAGCAGCGGCTATTCCGCTGGCGCTCCAAGGGCGTGACCTGCGGGTGACAGCGCAAACCGGTAGCGGCAAAACCGCTGCCTTCGTTTTGCCGATCCTCAACCGTCTGATCGGCCCGGCTAAAGTCCGCGTCAGCATCAAGACCCTGATCCTGTTGCCAACCCGCGAGCTGGCCCAGCAGACCATCAAGGAAGTTGAGCGTTTCGCTCAGTTCACCTTCATCAAGTCCGGCCTGATCACCGGCGGTGAAGACTTCAAGGTCCAGGCCGCCATGCTGCGCAAGGTGCCGGACATCCTGATCGGTACGCCGGGCCGGATGATCGAGCAACTGAACGCCGGCAACCTCGACCTCAAGGAAGTCGAAGTACTGGTCCTCGACGAAGCCGACCGCATGCTCGACATGGGCTTTGCCGAAGACGTCCAGCGTCTGGTGGAAGAGTGCACCAACCGCCAGCAGACCATGCTGTTCTCCGCCACCACCGGTGGTTCTGGCCTGCGCGAGATGGTCGCCAAGGTATTGAACAACCCTGAGCACCTGCAGCTCAACAACGTCAGCGACCTGAATGCGACCACCCGTCAGCAGATCATCACCGCTGACCACAACCAGCACAAAGAACAGATCGTGAACTGGCTGCTGGCCAACGAGACCTATCAGAAGGCCATCGTGTTCACCAACACCCGGGCCATGGCCGACCGTATCTACGGCCGCCTGGTGGCGCAGGAATACAAAGCGTTCGTCCTGCACGGTGACAAAGACCAGAAGGATCGCAAGCTGGCCATCGACCGTCTGAAGCAGGGCGGCGTGAAAATCCTCGTCGCCACCGACGTCGCCGCTCGCGGCCTCGACGTGGAAGGCCTGGACCTGGTGATCAACTTCGACATGCCGCGCAGCGGCGACGAATACGTTCACCGCATCGGTCGTACCGGCCGTGCCGGCAACGATGGCCTGGCCATCTCGCTGATCTGCCACGGCGACTGGAACCTGATGTCGAGCGTCGAGCGCTACCTCAAGCAGAGCTTCGAGCGCCGCACCATCAAGGAAGTCAAAGGCACCTACGGCGGACCGAAAAAGGTCAAGGCTTCGGGCAAAGCCGTTGGCGTGAAGAAGAAAAAAGTCGACGCCAAAGGCGACAAGAAGAAAACCGGCGCCAAGGCACCGACCAAACGTAAAATCGCCAACCGCCCAAAGACCGACGCCCTGTCGCTGGTCAGCAAGGACGGCATGGCGCCGCTGAAGCGCCGCAAGCCGGAAGCGCCGGCTGCTGAATAAGGCGCGGTAGCGATCCAATAAAAAACCCGGACAGTGTCCGGGTTTTTTTACGTCAAAAGATCGCAGGCTCCCTGTAGGAGCTGGCGCAGCCTGCGATTCTTTGATCTTGCCGTTCAGCTCTTGGCTTTCTGCGCCGCCGATTCCAGCTCCTTGAGACGCTGATCGATCAACTGGCACTTGTCCGGTAAATCCTTGCTGGCCGTCTCCAGATCCATCTTCTGCAGCTCATCGTTGATCTCCTTGGCCTTGGCCGGGTTCTGCTCAGTGATCTTGGCGACTTCCTTGGCCAGTTGTTCGCGCTTGGCGGTGGCTTCCTCGGGAGGGCAGGCCCAAACGGGGAGGGCGCAGGCGAGGGTGGCGGCGAGGGTGAGTTTGAGCAGGGTTTTCATAAAGTCAGGCCTCGGTTCCGGTTAAGGCGGGTTATCCGGTTGAGGGCTGAAGGGCGAAAAAAGTTCAGTGACAGAAACGGGCGACCCACAGGTCGCCCGTTTTCATTCACTCCGCAGCCGTCTGCCAATTACATCCATCAAATCACAACCATCGCGTAACCGCGGGCAAGCCCCACAGGGGATTGTTGGTGTTCACGGATGCTGTGACCAACCCGGATCAAGCGATCTGCCCCCCATGACAGCAACTGTCCGGTGCCTTGTCCTCATACCGGTCGTGATACCTCACCCAATCCATAATTTCCTCTTCATTGCGGCCCTTGGGCGTGAGGTCGAGGTAGTTATAGGCGCCGACCAACATGTCCAGACCTCGGGCATAGGTTGAATAAGTGTGAAAAATCTCTCCAGCTTCATTGCGATAAAACACGCTGAGGCCGGGGAGTTCTTCTTCGGCGCCGTCGGATTTTTCGTAGTTGTAGGTGGCATTGCCGGCGGTGACGTCTTCTGCTCGGGCCGAGACGCCGAAGTCGTAATTGAAGTCGCAGCCTTCTGACGACACCCAATCGAATTTCCAACCCATGCGTCGTTTGAAGGCCTGGAATTCGGCGAACGGTGCGTGGGAAACCGTCACCACGGCGACGTCGTGATGGGCCAGGTGCTGGTTGGCGCCGTCAATGTGATCGGACAGGAACGAGCAGCCGGAACAGCCTTCGTCCCAGCCTTTGCCAAACATGAAGTGGTAGATGACCAATTGACTACGGCCGCCGAACAGGTCAGCCAGTTTCAGTTCGCCGTTCGGACCCTGAAAGCGGTAGTCCTTGTCGATTTTCACCCAGGGCAGGGCGCGGCGTTCGGCGCTGAGTTTGTCTCGTTCTTTGGTGAAGGCTTTTTCGTGGGCCAGGTGTTGCTTGCGCGCGGCTAGCCATTCTTCTCGGGAGACGACGGGATGATTCTGAATGTTCATTGGGATTCTCCTGCGGGGTGCTGGGAGGTGACTTACACAACCTAGTCGTTTGACCTACGCCCAATTCGACATACCGCCGGTCGATGCTGTTCAAAACCTCGGCTGAACGGCTACGAACCGCGCCGGTCACAACCTATGAAGGCCATCTCACTCGCGGGCACCGGAGGTTGAATCAGGATGACGACTTACAACTGGGATTTGATTGAACGCTTGCTGCATGAGGTGCAGAACGGCGCTGGCCACATTTTCACCCCACGGCCCTACGCCGAGCAGTATGCGGCGGAGAAAGCGTCGAAAGGTGAGCCGTTTGAGAACCTGGATCACCTGAAAACGGTAGCTGGCGAGTACGAAAAGTTACTGTTGATACGGGGCTATATCGAGCCTCGGCCAGAAGATCAGGGTGGCAATGGCGAGAACTACATTTTGACGCCTCGGGGCTCGAGTTTATTGAGCCTGATCGACAGCAGTATTCCGGGCAATGACCATCCGCGGCAGGTGTTGGATGAGCAGGAAGATGCGCTGGATGAGGTGAGGTTTGATGAGATCGCATCGAGGGCACAGATTGCCTGAAGATCACATCTACCCCATGTGGGAGCGGGCTTGTTCGCGAATGCGGTGTACCAGTTAACTTATCGTTGCCTGACACTGCATTCGCGAGCAAGCCCGCTCCCACATGGGATTTGCGTAGTGCTTAGCTCTGTTTTGCTGCTTTCAGGCACTTCAAATCATTGAAGTCCTTGCGCACCCCTTCGATCTTCTTCAACAACCGCTGGCGCTGTTCCGGCGTGCTTTCGGCCATCAAGTCCACAAATAACGCCCGTGCCTGGGCTTCGGTGCTGGCGTAGGCCTGGCGATAAGCGGGGGTCCACAAACTCTCGCGATTCACCAGAAGCGTCTCGATTCTCTGTGGGAATTCTGGACTCTGGCGCTGCGCAACTGCCGCACTGAACTGCTTCTGCCAATGGACGCGGTTGGCGATCCATTGCGTATTCTGGTCCCCCAAGGCGTTGGACCACGTGACAACGCGTAGCTGCTGGGTTGTGCTGAGCGGGCCGAGCCAGTCATTCAGGCGTTTTTCCATACGCTGGCTGCGCGCCTTGATCTGTTGATCGAGCGACGGTTTGAGGTATTGGTCCTGGCGTTTGCGCTGGTCTTTGGCAAAGGCGTCGTTCATCTCTGCGACTTGCTTGTCATCCAGCCCCTGTAACAGCTCAATGGCCGACGGGGTGATTTCCCGTGCGGTCTGGGCGATTGCCTTTTTGGCTTCCTGGACGCGGGTTTGCAGCGCAGCGTCGGTGACCTGGTTGGTCTCGACCATGACCTGCAAGCGATCCAGCCAGTCGAGATAGCCCGGCAATTGTGTGGTGCAGTGCCAGCTCAGGTGTTCCTTGAGGCGCTCGTTGAGCCAGCCTTTCTGCTCGCCGTTCATGTCCAGGTAGTCGCTGAGCGTCCACGGAATGATCACGTCGAGGTTGCGGTAGGCCAGGCCCACGCGGCTGCACGCACCGAGGGCGAGACTGAGGGTGATAACGACGGCGAGACACTTCAACCAGCGCGACATGGGCGAATCCTTTGCGAAGGCCTGGCTTTTTTAATGGGCTTTTCTATGTGAACGCAGGATGAGCCTCGCAGTTCAGCCGATCAGTAAAAGGCGTGTTCGGCCTTTAGGGTGACCAGCCCATCGCATTGGCTGTTGTGCCCGGAATAGGCGGAGCAACTGTTGCCACTCAAGCTGGAGTCACTGTAGATCAGGTCCAGATCAATGCCCATGAACGGACGGGAAAGTTTCACTGACCAGTCGGTGAAACTGCCTACGTACCCACCGTCGACGGACACCGGCATATTGAGCTGGTGGGTGGTGTATTTCATGCTGATCCCGATGCCGAACGGCTGATTGCCGCCCAGGTCGGCGAACACGGTGCTGTTCTGTTTGTCCGGATCGTTGATGAACGCTGCGCCGAAACGGCTGCCCAGAAAGGTCAGGCCACCGAAAAGCTCCTGGCTGTCGAGGGTGTCCACTTTTGGGTAGCTGTAACGGATCATGCCGACTTCGTACCCGAGGGTATTATCGAAAGGCTGTTTAAAGCCCATGTAGGAGTCGACTTCAAGGTTGGCCCCTGACGTTAAACCCATGCTCGGTGCCCATTGGCCTACATAAAAACCGCTGTCGTGACTCAGATCGAGACCACCGTGGAACGAGCCGGTGCTGGAAGGTTTGACCAGTCCCTGGGCCATGCTGCGGCTGGGGGTGGTGCCGAGTTTGAGATCGAAGTCGCCCAGTTCACGCTGAAAGATTTGCGCGTTGGCGACCGAACACGACAACAGGGTGCCGAGCAAAAAACAGGAGGGTTTGAGCATGCGTCACTCCATGACAGCGAGGAGCCGGAACTGAAACCTACTGAAACGCTTGATCTAGACGTGTGTAAGCATACCGGCGAATGCTCGGCATCGAGGGCCGTTCGTCGATTTTTGAAATATTGGTTTGTTTGCGGGGGTGTTGCGAGGAGGGTTCCAGTCCAAGCGCTTCGAAGCTCAAAGCGCTTAGGGACCAGGTGATGCGGCGGATCTAGGGGAAGTTACTTCTTGCCCAGGGTGATCTGCTTGGACGGGCCGAACGTCTGGCCGCTGACGCCTTTGGCAATTTGCTGGATCTCTCCGCCGGACTTGAGGAACGCAGCAATCTGGCTGTTGATCGATTCGCTGGTTTCAACGGCTGGAGCTGGCTTTGCTTTGCTGTTGGATGCTTTTACACGCATGGCGGCCATTAACCTATAGAAAATTAACTTGGCCAGGCATCGTACAGGAAATACTTGACAATTGCTTGGTAAATATCCCCCCGAAATACACAGGGCAGATGAAGAATTAATCACAAGTTATTATTCTGAATAGGCCTCTAAGCTGCTGTTTTAACTAAGAACGATCGTGAAAAATTACAGTTTTCCGTCTGGCGGACGGGTGCGAAAATTTCCAGAACGGCCTGACGAGCGGCCAGGCACGTGCGGTAAAGCCCAGGAAAATTAAGCCCTTCAGAGGATTTTCTTGCGCCACCGGGCTGGCCAGCGAACGCGGCCCGCAAAACCGGGTAGAATGCCGCCCACGCAATGAGGGTATTGGAAATGGCTTTAGTCGGGCGCTACAACAGTTTGCAAGTGGTTAAACACACTAACTTCGGTTTATATCTGGACGGTGGCGCGGATGGCGAAATCCTCCTGCCTAATCGTTATATTCCCAAAGATATTCCCAGCGAAGATGAAGACTGGCTCAACGTTTTTATTTATCTGGACAGCGATGACAAACTCATCGCAACTACCGAAAAGCCGAAAGTTCAGGTCGGTGAGTTTGCCAGTTTAAAAGTCGTTGAAGTCAACAGCATCGGTGTTTTCCTGGATTGGGGTTTGCCGAAGGATCTGTTGCTGCCGTACTCCGAAGAAAAGCGCCAGATGACCGCCGGCGAGTATGTGGTGGTGCACGTCTACCTCGACAAACACACCCGCCGCATCACCGCGACGGCGCGTCTGGATCGCTACCTCGACAAGACCCCGGCCAACTACACCCCTGGCCAGGAAGTTGATTTGCTGGTTGCCGAAGCCACCGATATGGGCTTCAAGGCGATCATCAACAACAAGCACTGGGGTCTGATTCACAAGAACGAAATCTTCAAGTTCATGCGCGCCGGTAAAGAAGAGAAGGGCTTTATCAAAGAAGTCCGTGCCGACGGCAAGATCAGCCTGAGCCTGCAACCGGTCGGCGAAGAAGCCGCCACCAGCCTGAACTCGAAGATTCTCGCCAAGTTGCGCGACAACAATGGCAGCCTGCCGGTCAGCGACAAGAGCGACCCGACGGTGATCAGCAGTATGTTTGGTGTCAGCAAGGGTAACTTCAAAAAGGCCATCGGTGCGTTGTACAAGAACGGCCAGATCGTTATTCACGCCGATCGCATTGAACTGAGCTGACCTCGCGCCCGCCCTCATGTAACGCGATTGCATAGGGTTGGAGTGTGATGAAAAAGTCCCGGCCCTGTGTCGGGGCTTTGCTTTTTACTGTCGAGTGACTGCCATGTTTTGTGTTGTCGAGGTGTTCCGGTGAGCGCCACCCGGCGCAGCGCCGATGGGTTTGCCCTGCAAGTGATGATTGGGTTGTGCCTGATCTGGGGGGTTCAGCAGGTGATGATCAAGTGGGCGGCGCCAGACATCGCGCCGGTCATGCAGGCCGCCGGGCGCTCGGGTATTTCCGCGTTGCTCGTAGGACTGTTGATCTGCTGGAAGGGCGGCTGGGATCAAGTGGGCAACACCTGGCGCGGTGGACTACTGGCTGGCGCGCTTTTTGGCCTGGAGTTCTTCTTCATTTCCGAAGGCCTGCAGCTGACCACGGCTGCGCACATGTCGGTGTTCCTTTACACCGCGCCGATCTTCACCGCATTGGGCGTTCATTGGCTGTTGCCGAGCGAGCGTTTAAGACCGGTCCAGTGGCTGGGGATTTTCCTCGCCTTCGTCGGGATCGCCATCGCCTTTGCCGGCGGGGTGTCGTGGGACAACCTCGATCACCGCATGTTGATGGGCGATGCGCTGGGCGTGCTGGCTGGCGCGTCATGGGGGGCAACGACGGTGGTGGTGCGCGCTTCGCGCCTGTCGGAAGCGCCGGTGACCCTGACGCTGTTCTATCAATTGATTGTCGGTTTCGTTGGGTTGTTGCTGATCGCCATCCTCAGCGGCCAGGTCACTCACGTCAGCCTGACCACCGTGGCGGTGGCCAGTGTGTTGTTCCAGGGATTGGTGGTGTCGTTCTTCAGTTACTTGACCTGGTTCTGGCTGTTGCGCCGTTATCTGGCGGCGAACCTGGCGGTGTTTTCGTTCATGACGCCGCTGTTCGGCGTCACGTTCGGCGTGGTGCTGCTGGGCGAAGAGCTGAGCTTCAACTTTGTTGTCGGCGCGGTGCTGGTGTTGTTGGGCATCACGTTTGTCAGCGCTGAGCAGTGGGTGCGCCGTCGCTTGCGCAAAGCCCTTGGGCAGAGCTGACCGGACGCAATAGCAGACCGCCAGCGACAATCAAACCGCTGCCGGCGAACACCAGCGCGGGCTGCAAACCACCGCTGAAGTGGCTGCTCAATGCGGCCAGCAACGGCCCGCTGAGCTGGCCCACCGCAAAGCACGCCGTCAGCAGCCCGGCGTTGCGCTGGGTGGCGTGGGGCGCCAGTTCCCGGGAACGTTGCATCACCAATTGCATGCAGGCAAGGAACGGCGTGCCGCAGAGGATCACGCCCAAGGCCAGGCCTGGGCCGCTGCCCAACAAGCAGGCGAAGACCCCGGCGGCTTGCAGCCACAACGTCGCCATCAGCCAATAGCGAGTGCCCTGCGGGTGTTGTCGACGCAGACTCACCAGCACCACCCCGATGGCCGAAGCAAGGCCGAAGCAAGGCCAGAACAGATCGGCCTGCCATCGGCCATGGAACTGCGCGTTGGCCATTTGCGAGAGGAAAGTGGCCGGAATGATGTAGCCCAAACCGTACAGCCCATAGACCACGCCTAAACGGCCGATGCCATGATTACCCGAGCCAGCGACGCTGGGAGTGGCGGCCACGGTCATGACCGGTTGCGGCAGGAACGGCAGAATCCCCAGCAGCATCGCCAGCCCGACGCCGGCATACACCAGCCACAAGGCTGCAGAAGTCTGCCCCAGCAGGTTCGATCCCAAGGCCAGCAAGCCCGTCAGAAAAATCCCCAAACCCGGTCCGGCAAATACCAGGGCACCAAGCCGTGGGCGACCGGCCGCCGCGGCCAGTGGCTGGCTCAACGCAGTGATCATCACCAGCACCCAGGCGCTGGCCACGCCGGTGCCGAACCGCAGCACCAGATGGGACCAAAACCCGTTGGCCCAGAACGAGGCCAACGTCAGCAATACACAGAGCCATAAACCACCCAGCAAACGCCGGCGGACTTGCTCGGGGCGGCGAGAGAACATCGCGTCCACTGCGCCAACGAAGTAGCCAAGGTAGTTGGCTGCGGCAATCAGACCGGCGGCGGTCAGGTCGATCTGACCTTCGCTGAGCAGGTGCGGCAACTGAGGCGTGAGGGCGAAACGCCCGATGCCCATGGCCATCATCAGGGCGATGAAACTGGCGAGTAAGCGAATCAGAGGGGACATGGTCTGAATTCCAGCAGAGGATCAATGACCGTCAGGCTAGGACTGATTGACTTTCTTTTAAAATGAATAATAGTGAGTAACTTGTTCTGATTTGGAGAATGGCGTGGAGTTCAGCCAATTGCGAATTTTCCAGGCGGTAGCGGAGGAGGGTTCCATCACCCGCGCTGCCGAACGCCTGCACCGGGTGCCATCGAACCTGTCGACCCGGCTTAAACAGTTGGAAGAGCAACTCGGCGTAGAGCTGTTCGTGCGTGAACGTCAGCGTTTGCAGTTGTCGCCTGCAGGAAAAGTCCTGCTGGACTACACCGCCAAGCTGTTCAATCTGCGCGACGAAGCTCAAGCGGCGGTGCAAGGCGGGCAACCGGCCGGGGACTTCGTACTCGGTACTATGTACAGCACGGCGGCGATTCATTTGCCGGGGTTGTTGGCGCGTTATCACCGCACTTATCCGGCGGTGAATCTGCAAGTGCAGTCCGGGCCGAGCGGCGAATTGCTTGAAGGTTTGCTCACCGGTCGCCTCGATGCGGCGTTGGTGGACGGTCCGCTGGAACTGGCCGGGCTCGACGGCGTGCCGTTGTGCGATGAACGGCTGGTGCTGATCAGCGAGGCTGATCACCCGCCGATCCTCAGCGCGCTGGATGTGGAAGGGCGCTCGGTGTTCACTTTTCGGCAGGGTTGTTCCTACCGGATGCGCCTGGAAGCCTGGTTCTCCCATTACCACGCGGCCATGGGCCGGGCGATGGAAATCGAGTCTTATCCGGGGATGCTCGCTTGCGTGATCGCCGGCTCAGGCGTGGCGCTGATGTCAGAGTCGATGCTCGCCAGCCTGCCGGGCCGCGAAAGCGTGGCGGTGCATCCGTTGGCCGAGCCATTTGCCAGTGCCACCACGTGGCTGATGTGGCGCAAAGGCATGGTTGGGGCGAACTTGAACGCCTGGCTTGAGCAGCAACAATTGGTCTATCCGTCGGCGCCGAGTCAGGCTCGGGCGATGGCTTGAACTATCGGTCAGGTATTTTGATCAATTCAGTAACAGATCATTGCGACTTTGGGCGAGCATTGCGTAGGACTTCGGACTATTATCAGTGCGAAGTGGCTACAGAATTTTGGCCACTCGGCACTACCCTGAAGGGGGCACCATGAAAGAGAAAATCCAAAACTGGCTGCACGACTTGGGTGTTGCACTCGGTTTGATCGAACCGCCTCTGCAACCTGTGCCTATTCGCACTGACGACGAACAACGCCGACGCCAGCAGCGCCGCCGGTAAACGTAACGCAGCCGTTGTTGTAGCAGCTGTCGAGCACCGCGAGGCTGCGTTCGGCTGCGGAGCAGGCGTAAACCCTGCGTGCAGGATTTTCCTGACACACCGCATCGTCTGAATTCACGACGGCTTCGCCGCCGAACGCAGCCTCGCGGTACTCGGCAGCTGCTACAGGGACCCAGGCGAATTCAAGAGAGTGGGCGGGCTTAGTGCCTTCCGATCTCCGTCAAAAACCGGCTCAAGTCATTCGCCGTCCTGACTCTCCAGCAGGCTTCAGGCGTGCAAGCGCTGCCACTCGTCAATCATCGTGCGCAAATGCTCTCCGGAAAAACTTCCGAAATGCCCGCCATGCACCGTGCGGATCGGCAACTCGCGCAAACGCTGCAGGCTGCGGGCGTAGTCGTCGAGGTTGGAGTGGTAGGCGTCTTCGATCAACGGCCCGTCGTAGATGATGTCGCCGCTGAACAGGGTCTCGGTCGCCGCTTCATACAGGCTGATGCCGCCCGGTGAATGCCCCGGCGTATGCAGCACTTGCAGCGTGCGGTTGCCCAGATCCAGCACGTCGCCTTCTTCGATCAGGCCAGTGGCTGGCGCAGCTTTGACCCGGTATTCGGCGTAGCACAACGGGCAATCGGGATGCGCTTCGAACATGTCGTCGCCGACAAAGGCTTTGCTCAAATCGTTGTCGCCGTCGGGTGCGGCGAGGATGTCCGCTTCAGCCGGATGCACCAGCCGCTCAGGGAATTCGTGGTGCCCGGCGATGTGGTCGAAATGGCAATGACTGGCCACGGCGACCAGCGGCCGTTCGGTGATCCATGGCAGTTGCTCGCGCAGGCTGACCAGCCCGGAACCGCTGTCGAGCAGCAAGTCTTTGTCGCGCCCCTGGATGTGCCAGAGGTTGCAACGATAGAAGGGGCGGATGTAAGGCTCGTGAATCAGGCGAATGCCGTCACTGAGCTGTTTCACCTCGAACCACTGATCGCGGCTGACGATCTTCATAAGCAGTTTCCTTCAGACGAAAAAAAACGGGTGTGGCAACCGACGCCACACCCGTCGAAGAAAGCATCAAGTCGTTATGTTCAGCTTAGGCGGCGCTGGCCACCACTGCAGGGCGAGGGGACAGCAAGCTGACTACCACGAAACTCACCAGACCTACGCCGAGGCTGTAGTAGATCGGAGTGTTGGCATCCAGACCGTCTTTGAACATGAACACCAACGCTGTGGCGAAGCCCATGCCCATGCTGGCGATAGCGCCAGCGGTGTTTGCGCGTTTCCAGAAAATCGCACCGATCAGCGGGATCAGCATGCCGCCCACCAACAGGTTGTACGCCAGGGTCAGGGCGCTGATCACGTCATTCACGACCAGAGCGATGCCGAGTACCACGATGCCGGTCAACAGGGTGAACAGGCGGTTGATGCCCAGCGTCGACTGTTTACCGCCGCGCAGTTTCGGCAGCAGGTCTTCGGTCAGGGTGGTGGCGGCGGCGAGCAGGCCGGCGCTGGCGGTGGACATCATGGCCGCCAGGGCAGCGGCGATCACCAGGCCACGGATACCGTCCGGCAGGGACAGTTTGACGATGGCGGCGAAGGCGTTGTTGACGTTGTCCAGGTCCGGGATCAGCACATGGGCGGCCATGCCGATCAGGGCGCAGGCCAGTCCGTAAAGGATGCAGTAGAAGCCTGCGAATGTACCGGCGACCTGAGCCACCTTGGCGCTCTTGACGGTGAACACACGCTGCCAGATGTCTTGGCCGATCAGGATCCCGAAGAAGTAGATCATGAAGTAGGTGATGATGGTGTCCCAGCCAATCGTGGTGAAGCTGAAGGCGGTTGCCGGCAGTTTCAACACCAACTCATCCCAACCACCGACGCGGTACAGGCAGATTGGCAACAGGATGAACATCAGGCCCACGGTCTTGATGACGAACTGGACGATGTCGGTCAGGGTCAGGGACCACATGCCGCCGATCGCCGAATAAATCACCACCACGCCACCGCCGACCAATACCGACAGCCAGAACGGCAGGTCGAACAGCACTTGCAGCACGGTGCCAATGGCCAGGATCGAGACCACGCCGATCATCAGCGCATACGCCAGCATGATCACCGCGCTCGCGGAGCGGGCCATCGGGTTGTAGCGTTTTTCCAGCACCTGGGTAACGGTGTAGATTTTCAGTTTCAGCAGCGGTTTGGCGAGGAACAGGTTCAGCGCCACGATCCCGCAACCGAGGGCCGCGCAGAGCCAGAAACCGGAGATGCCATGGACGTAGCCCAAGCGCACGGTGCCGACGGTAGATGCGCCGCCCAGAACGGTTGCGGCCATGGTGCCCATGTACAGGCTCGGGCCGAGGTTACGACCGGCGACCAAAAAGTCTTCGTTGGTCTTGGCCTTGCGCATGCCGTAGTAGCCGAGTATCAGCATCGCGGCGGCGTAGATGAGTACGACGAATAAATCCAATGCCATGATGGCGTGTCTCCGATTGTCTTTTTTATGGTGAAACAAAGATGGTTCTGTGGAGCTGCTCACTGTGGGAGCGAGCCTGCTCGCGAAAGCGGTCTATCAGTCACATTGATGTTGAATGTGCCGCCGTCTTCGCGAGCAGGCTCGCTCCCACAGGGGAAGCGGTTTCAAGCCGGCTGACGTAATTCAGATTTCGTGATGGTGCTGGCACCCTTGCTGCGTGGATCGTTTGGACCGAACACCGCGGCCGATTCCGGGAACAGGCTCAGCAGCGCCAGGTACACCAGCGACGCCAGGCCAAGGGTGACCGGCAAGCTGATGTCGATGCCGCCGGCCAGTTCACCGAGCGGACCCACGAACTGCCCCGGCAGGTTCACAAAGCACAAGCCCACCGCAGCACTCGGGATCCAGGCACCCAGCCCACGCCAGTTCCAGCCGTGCGTGAACCAGTAACGACCACCTTTCTCGCCGCGGGTGAACACTTGCAGGTCATCCGGGCAGTAGAAGCCGCGACGCACCAGCAGACCGATGATCATGATCACCATCCACGGGGTGGTGCAGGTGATGATCAGCACAGCGAAGGTCGATACGCTCTGCACCAGGTTCGCGGCGAAGCGACCGATGAAGATGAAGGCAATCGACATCACGCCGATCAGCAGCGTGGCCTTGACCCGCGACAGCACACGAGGGAACACGCTGGACATGTCCAGCCCGGTGCCATAGAGCGAGGTGGTGCCGGTGGACATGCCGCCGATCACCGCGATCAGGCACACCGGCAGGAAGAACCAGCTCGGCGAAACGGCCAGCAGGCCGCCGACGTAGTTGTTGGCGGCGATGTAGTCCGGTGCCTTGATCGCTACGATGGTGGCGGTGGCGAGGCCGAACAGGAACGGGATAAAGGTTGCGATTTGCGAGATCACCACCGCCGCCATGATGCGGCGCTTGGAGGTGTCACGCGGGATGTAACGCGACCAGTCACCGAGGAACGCGCCGAAGGAAATCGGGTTGCTCATCGCGACCAGCGCCGCGCCGATAAAGGCCGCCCAGAAACCCGGTTGACCCATGCTGACGGTGCCGGCGTAGTTCACATCGAACGGACCGATGAAGGCGAAGATGCCCAGCAGGAACAACAGACTGGCACTCCACACCGCGATCTTGTTGACCCACAGCAGGAAGCGGAAACCGTAGATGCACACGGTTAGCACCAGGATCGCGAACAGACCGTAGGCCAGGCCCAGGGTCAGGTCGGTTTCCGGAAGACCGATCAAGCGCTTGGCGCCACCGATCAGCGCATCACCCGAACTCCACACCGAGAGCGAGAAGAAGGCGATGGCGGTCAACAGCGACAGAAACGAACCGACGATCCGCCCGTGCACGCCGAAGTGCGCACCGGAAGACACGGCGTTGTTGGTGCCATTGATCGGGCCGAACAGGCCCATTGGCGCAAGGATCAGCGAGCCCAGCAACACGCCCAGCACAATCGCCCAGACGCCCGCCTGAAAAGACAGGCCGAACAGTACCGGGAAACTGCCGAGCACGGCGGTAGCAAAAGTGTTGGAACCACCAAAGATCATCCGGAACAAATCCGTCGGGCCTGCGGTGCGTTCACTGTCCGGGATCTGTTCGACCCCGTAGGTTTCAATGTGCGTAAGGCTTTGGTCTTTGTTGTTGTTATTCATGATCAGCTCCGATCATAAAGGCGCGCTCATCGTGTGTGAGCGTCACCTGTTTGGCTAAGGGGTTGGCAGCCCTTCCGGCATCGCGGACAAATGTTCGTGGCAGGCCAGCCATAGGCCTTGTTGTTGTCGGCGAAACACAATCGTCTCGCGCTCCTGGCTGAAGTGTTGCTCCCCTTGCATGCGCAGCTCGGTGGCCACGTCATGGATGAAAATCGCCACGTCACCCTGCAGGCTGACGAAGGCGTTGCTTGAGGTGCACGAGATCACCTCGAAGCCATCCTCCGAGCGCCAGGTGTCCCACAACGCCTGATAGGCATCGCGCGACAGCAGGGGCTGCTCGAGGGTGTAGAACACGAAGCTCGCGTCGGTGCTGAACGCACCGAAGTAGGCTTCGCGATCATTACGGGCGAAGGCGGCTACCAGATCGGCAGCGGCCTGGAGTACCTGATCACGTTCGTTCACGACCAATCCTCAGCGGTGGACTACGCCAGGCAGTACGCAGAGCATTTCGTACAGCAGGTTGGCGGCCAGCAGCGAGGTGTTACCGGTGGTGTCGTAAGCGGGCGAGACTTCTACCAGATCGCAACCGACCAGGTCGAGGCCTTGGCAGCCGCGAACGATTTCAATCGCCTGAATGGTCGTCAGGCCGCCGATTTCCGGGGTGCCGGTGCCTGGCGCCCACGCTGGATCGATGCCGTCGATGTCGAAACTCAAGTACACCGGACCGCCGCCAACTTTCTCGCGAACTTCGGCCATCAGTGGGGCCAGGGATTTGTGCCAGCACTCTTCGGCCTGAACCACACGGAAGCCCTGGTTGCGGCTCCAGTTGAAGTCGTCAGCGGTGTAGCCCTGAGCGCGCAGACCGATTTGCACCACGCGGTCCGGATCCAGAAGGCCTTCTTCGACAGCGCGACGGAAGGTGGTGCCGTGGGCGATTTTCTCGCCGAACATGTGATCGTTCACATCGGCGTGAGCGTCGATGTGCACCAGGCCGACCTTGCCGTGCTTCTTATGAATCGCACGCAGGATTGGCAGGGTGATGGTGTGATCGCCGCCGAGGGTCAGGGGGATCACATTGTGTTCGAGGATTTTGTGGTAGGACTCTTCGATGATCCGTACCGCGTCCAGCAGGTTGAACGTGTTGATCGCCACGTCACCGATGTCGGCAACCGACAGCGAGTCGAACGGTGCAGCGCCGGTGGCCATGTTGTAAGGGCGGATCATCACCGATTCAGCGCGGATTTCGCGAGGTCCGAAACGGGTGCCTGGGCGCAGCGAGGTGCCGATGTCCAGTGGGACGCCAACGAAGGCAGCATCCAGACCGGCAGCGGTTGGCACATGGGGAAGTCGCATCATGGTGGCGATGCCGCCGAAGCGCGGCATTTCATTGCCGCCCAGTGGTTGGTGAAGAATCTTGTCCACGGGTTCAGGCCTCATCTTTTTTGTATTAGGGGCCGATTCTGCGAAATGTAGTGGGCGGGAAGAATCGCTACGGACAAATACTTAGTTCAGATTTTTCTAAACTAATGGCTGGAGGGGGATTAGACTTTGCGGCATTGAGATTTGTGACCGGCTCAAGAACGACCCCTCACCCCAGCCCTCCCGAAGCGTCGGACCGCCCCAGAGGGGAGAGGGGGAAAGGGAGCCGATCTTCATCGTCTTCAAAACTGAGTTCGACTCGGTAGTTCAGCTCGCAGGATCCCGAGAGAACACCTCGGTCAGCTCCCTCTACCCTCTGGGGAGAGGGTTGGGGTGAGGGGTGTTTCCAACAGACAACACATCATCTAGCGGGAGCCCCCATGGCCAACGCATTACCCGACCTGAAACTTTTACGCATCTTCGTCAGCGTGGTTCGCCATCAGGGGTTTGCCAACGCCCAGCAAGAGCTCAACCTCTCGACCTCGGCCATCAGCACTTACATGAGCCAGCTCGAAGCCGCCCTCGGCCTGGTCCTCTGCCATCGCGGCCGCGGTGGTTTCAGCCTGACCAGCAAAGGCGAGCTGTTTCACCAGGAAACCCTGCGCCTGCTCGGCGAACTCGAAGGCTTCGAGCAATACGCTGCCGCCCTCAAGGGCGAACTGCGCGGCACCCTCAACCTGGGGGTGATCGACTCCACCGTCAGCGACAAGGCCTTGCCCTTCGCTGAAGCCATTGGCGCTTACAGTCAGGAACACCCGGCCGTGCATTTGCACCTCTCGGTGATGAGCCCTTACGAGCTGCAACTCGGCGTGCAGGACAACCGCCTCGACCTGGCCATCGGCGCGTTCTCCACGCGCATGAGCGGTCTGGTCTACATGCCGCTGTACCGCGAGCAACACTGGCTGTATTGCAGCAGTCGTCATCCGCTGTTCACCGAGCGGCGTATTCCCGAGCAAGTCATCACTCAGCAACGCATGGTTGGCCGCGGCTACTGGAGCCAGGCGGAACTGGCGCGCCACGGTTTCAAACACAGTGCGGCGACGGTGGAAAGTATGGAGGCGCAGCTGATTCTGGTGCTGTCCGGTGCCTACATCGGCTACCTGCCGGAGCACTACGCCCAGGCGTGGGCTGACAAGGGTGATTTGCGGGTGCTGCTGCCGGCGACTTTCGGTTATCAGGCGCCGTTTTCGATGATCGTGCGTCGTGGTCGCAGCCGCGAACCGCTGATCCAGACCTTCCGCGATTTGCTCAAAGCGCAACTGAATCAGGCCGCTTAAAGGAAAAAGACGCAATGTCCAGAATCCAATGTCCGCGCTGCCTGCGCCCGCAAACTCACTGTTTGTGCCCGCTGATTCCGAGCCTCGACAGCCGCACCCGAGTGCTGTTGTTGCAGCATCCGAGCGAAGTGAACCATGCGCTGAACACCGCGCGCTTGGCGGCATTGGGGTTGATGAATGCCGAGTTGATAGTGGGCGAGGTGTTCGAGGATTTGCCGGCATTGTTGAACCAGCCGGGTTATCAGGCGCGGCTGCTGTTTCCTGCCGATGATGCGCAGCCGTTGCAGGCTTATACCGCGTCAGATGAACCGCTTTTGCTGGTCGTCCCGGACGGCACCTGGCGCAAGGCGCGCAAGATGCTGCACCTCAACCCGCTGCTGGCGGCGCTGCCGAGGGTGACGTTGGCAGAGGGCGCGGTGTCGAGATATCGATTGCGCAAAGCACCGGGGCCGGGCGCGTTGTCGACGGTGGAGGCAATTGTTCAGGCGTTGCAGACCCTCGAAGCACCGAGCACTTTCGAACCGTTGCTACGACCGTTCGAAGCGTTGATCGAGGGGCAGATCGCAGCGATGGGGGAGGAGGTCTATCAGCGCAATCACAACAAATGACCACGTGTGGCGAGGGAGCTTGCTCCCGCTGGAGTGCGAAGCGCTCCCGAAACCTGCCAGCACGATATCCCTGATACACCGAGGTGTTGGGTTTGGGTCTGCTTCGCAGCCCAACGGGAGCAAGCTCCCTCGCCACAGGGATCGCGTCGGTTTAGCGTTCCCGCATCGCTTCGGTCCGGGCCTTGAGCACCGGTTTGAGCAAGTAATCCAACACACTTTTCTCCCCGGTAATGATGTCCACCGTCGCCACCATCCCCGGAATGATCAACAACGGTTTCACATCGCCGCCCAAATGGTTTTTATCCGTCCTCACCTGAATCAGGTAGAAGCTGTTGCCCTTGTCATCCGTAATCGTGTCCGCGCCAAGCAACTCCAGCTTCGCAGTCAACCCGCCATAAATCGTGTAGTCGTAAGCACTGAACTTGACCATCGCTTTCTGCCCCGGATGCAGAAACGCCACGTCCTGCGGCCGGACCTTGGCTTCGATCAGCAAGTTGTCTTCAATGGGCACGATTTCCACCATGTCGCTGCCTGGCTGGACCACGCCGCCGATGGTGTTGACCTTCAGCACTTTGATAATCCCGTGAACCGGCGACACCACCGTGGTGCGGGTTACGCGGTCATCGATAGCAATGCTCGATGCCGTGATTTTCGACAGGTCGGTGCGTTTTTCATTCAGCTCTTTCGCCGCGTCGGAGCGGAAGGATTGTTCCGACTCATCAATCTTGCTTCTGATCTCATTGATCGCCGATTCCGCACGGGGAATCGCCAGCGTCGTGGCGTTCAAGGAGCCGCGAATCTCCACCGCGCTGCGTTTGAGTCGCAAAATTTCCACCGGCGAAACCGCCCCCGTGCCCACCAGTGGCGCGGACATGTTCATTTCTTGTTGCAGCAGCGCCAGGCTTGAACTGAATTGGCCCTGTTTGGAGCGGAACTCCGCCAGCTCCTGGGTTTTTTGCCGAAGTTGCTCACTCAAGGTGCGCTGTTCGCTGGCCAGTCGACGTTGCCGTTGCTCGTACAGCGAGCGCTCGTCTTCGGCCACTTGCGGCGCCTTGGCGATCACTTCGGGGGACAGCTTGAATGGCCGGCCTTCCGCTTCGGCCGACAGCCGTTCGACCTGCGCGATCAGCGCATAACGATCCGCCTCGCTTTCGCCCTTGTTCGACAGGAATCGAGTGTCATCGAGGCGCAGCAAGGTGTCGCCCTTGTTCACCATTTGCCCTTCGCGCACGAAGATCTCAGTGACGATGCCGCCCTCCAGGTTCTGGATCACTTGAACCTTGCTCGACGGAATCGCCTTGCCTTCGCCCATGGTCACTTCCTGCAGCACCGCAAATTTGGCCCAGACCACCGCCGTGATAATCAGCGCGGCCGCCAGCCACACGGTGATCCGCGACCAGCGTGGTGAGTCCTGCAACGAGGCGCCGGCGGTTTCCGGCATGAATTCGCTTTCGGCGCTTTTGCTGAAGCTGCCAAAGTAGCCGCGCGGCTTCGAATCAGAGCGCGATGCGTCGGATGATGAACGGGCCATGGCTAGCTCCTAGACAGCCGCAGAGCCGACACGGCCCTTGCGCAGTGCATCGATGACCGCTTCTTTCGGACCGTCGGCGACGATCCGCCCGTTGTCCAGCACCACCAGCCGATCCACCAGGCTGAGCATCGAGGTGCGGTGGGTGACTAGCAGCAGGGTTTTGCCCTGGACCCAGCGGTGGAGTTTTTGTCGCAGAATGTCTTCGCTGCTGTTGTCCATGGCGCTGGTGGGTTCGTCGAGCAACATGATCGGCGGATCCAGCAACAAGGCACGGGCCAGCAACACCGCCTGACGTTGCCCGCCGGACAGCAGTTGTCCGCGTTCACCCACCGGCCGGTCGAAGCCTTGCGGATGCTGACGCGCCAGCTCGGTGACGCCGGTCAGTTCGGCGACTTCGAGCATCCGTGAATCGCTGATGTAGCGTGCCCCGAGGGTCAGGTTGTCGCGCAGGCTGCCGGCCAACAGCGGCAGGTCATGGGCGACGTAACCGATTTGCTGGCGCAGGTCGGCGACGTCCAGTTGCCGCAAGTCCAGGCCGTCGAGCAGCAACTGGCCTTCTTCCGGTGCGTAGAAACCCATCACCAGCCGCGCCAACGTACTTTTGCCTGAGCCGCTGCGACCGATGATGCCGATCCGCTCGCCGGGTTTTACGCTGAAGCTGATGTTGGCCAGGGCTGGACCGTTCTGGCCGTTGTAGTGGAACGTCACACTGCTGACGTCTATCGCGCCTTGCAGTTGCGTGCGTTCAAGCGGCCGTTGTTTGGCGTCGCGTTCCTGCGGCAAGGACATCAGCGCATCGGTGCTTTTCATGGTCAGTTGCGCTTGCTGATAGCGCGTGATCAAACCGGCAATCTGCCCCAGCGGCGCGAGCACCCGGCTGCCGAGCATGTAGGTCGCCACCAGCGCGCCGACGCTGAGGTTGCCGGCGATGATGCTGTAGACCCCGGCGACGATGGTTGCCATGCCGCAGAATTGCTGGATGAACAGCGTGCCATTGGTGGCCAGCGCCGAGAGGTTGCGCGCATGGCTGTCGAGGCGGGTGAGGGCGCCGTGGGTGCTTTCCCATTTATGCTGGCGTTCGCTTTCGGCGCTGCAGGCCTTGAGGGTTTCCAGGCCGCCGAGGGTTTCGATCAGCAGCGCCTGGCGTTCGGCGCCCAGGGTCAGGCTTTTCTGTACGGTGTCGCGCAGGCGCACCTGGATCACCATCGCGAAGATGATCGTGATCGGAAACGCCAGTACCGGAATCACCACCAGCCAGCCGCCGAGCAGGCCGATCACCACCAGCATCAGCACGGCAAAGGGCAGGTCGATCAGGCTGGTGAGGGTCACGGCGGTGAGGAATTCCCGCAGGCCCTGAAAGTCGTGAATGCTTTGGGCAAAACCACCGATGGTTGCCGGCCGCGCTTTCATCGCCATGCCGGTGATGCGTTCGAACAACGTGGCCGAAAGAATCACGTCGGTTTTCTTCCCGGCGGTGTCCAGCAGGTGCGCGCGCACCACCCGCAACACCAGTTCGAAACCGGTGCCGATCAGCAAGCCGATGGACAGCACCCACAACGTCGACGTGGCCTGGTTCGGCACCACCCGGTCGTAGGTCTGCATCACGAACAGCGGCACCATCAGCCCCAGCAGGTTGATCAGAAAACTCGCCAGAATCGCATCGCTGTACAACCACTTCGACAACTTCAACGTGTCGCGAAACCACGCCTCGACTCGCGGCACCAACGGCGCGCGCAAGTCTTCGAGTTCATGCCGTGGCCGCGCGAACAAGGCCTGGCCGCTGTAATTGGCGGCCAGCTCGTCCGTGCTGACCCATTGCTCACCGCCGTCGGCTTCGCTCGGCAAAATCAGCAACTGCCCGTCATCGCCCAAGCGTCGCAGAACGGCCGTACGGCCGTTCTTGAGGATCAGCATCACAGGCAGGTTGAGGGCAGAAATATCCGCCAGTTCCCGGCGCAGCAATCGCGCCTGCAAACTGGCCCGGGCCGCTGCGCGAGGCAGCAGATCCAGGCTCAAGCGTTGTTTGTTCAGGGGCAGCCCGGCACTCAGGCTGGCGCGACTGACCGTCGCGCCGTGGAGTTTGCAGAGAATCAACAGACCGTCCAGAAGCGGGTCATCGAAGCTCAGGCGCGGATCGACACCGATGTTGCCGGGTTCCATGCTGGTCACATTGATCGCTCCCGTTGCGCTGCGGCAATTGGCATAGGTATCTACACATCTCCCGGTAGGAGCTGCCGCAGGCTGCGATCTTTTGATCTTGTTTTTTTCAGGATCTAGATCAAAAGATCGCAGCCTTCGGCAGCTCCTACAGGGGTTACTTGAGTTCAGGCAAACGGGCTTCGTTTTTTACTTCCGTGGAGGCGATCGCATCGGCGGGCAACACCACCCGTTGTTTGCTCAGCAACTGACCCATGTTCGCCAGCACGCGGTACATCGAGAACTCCTCGGTGTAGCGCACTTCGGTGTAGCGGCGGTTGGCGTTGTAGAGCTCGTTTTCACTGTCCAGCAGGTCGAGCAGGGTGCGTTGACCGAGGCCGAACTGGTCCTGATAAGCCACGCGCACGCGTCGGCTGGTATCCGCGTATTCGAGGGCGGTCGGGGTTTGTTTCTTGGCATTGACCATGGCGTTCCAGGCCAGGTGAATGTTCTCGTTGAGTTGGCGCAAGGCATTGTTGCGGATGTCCATTGCCTGGTTGATCTGGTGCGCATTGGAGGCCAGGCGAGCCTTGTCGCTGCCACCGCGGAACAGGTTGTAGTTCATCACTACGCCGACTCGCCATTCGTTGTCGTGGCCTTCATCGCCCTGCACGTTGTTGTTCGCACCCACGGCGGCTTCGGCGTCGAAGCGAGGGTAGAACGGCGACTTGGCAACTTCGTACTGGCTCTCGGCCGATTGCACATCGGCCTGGGCGGATTTCAGGTACGGGTTGTTTTCCACCATGCCTTGCTGGGCTTCCTGCAGGGTGGCGGGCAGTTCGCCGCGAGTCGACGGCGGCGTTTCGAGCTCATCGGGCAGGCGCCCCACGACGGCGTAGAAGTTCGACTCGGCATCCGCCAGATTGACTTCAGCGGTATCGAGGTTGTTTTGCGCCAGTGCCCGGCGAGCGACGGACTGGTCGGCGTCGGCGGTGCTGCCGATACCACGCTGGGTGCGCAGACCGATCTGATCGTTGACCCGCATGTGAGCTTGCAGATTGTTCTTGGCCAAGGTCACCAGTTCGCGGTGCTTGAGCACATCGAGGTAGACCTCGATGGTGCGCAGGGCCAGATCCTGAGCAGTGCCCTGAGCGTAATAGGCCCGGGAATTGACCACGCCTTTGGTGCGCTGGACTTCGTTGGCGGTATTGAAACCATCGAAGAGCATCTGCCGCAGACGCAATTCCGATTGGGTGTATGTCAGGATTTCGGTGTGGTGATTGCCTAATGCCCGGGTGTTGGTGTTATCGCTGTACCCGCGCCCGTAGGCGGCATTCAGATCAACCGATGGGTAAAAGCCCCCCTTGGCGACTTTCACTTGCTCATCGGCCGAGAGGCGGCTGTCTACACGCGACGCCAGTTCCGGATGGGTCGCGATGGTGCTCTGGATTGCCTCCGTCAATGACATGGCTTGAGCCTGAGAAGTGCAGGCCATGGCCAACAGAATTGCGCTGCAGAGCGGGGTTAATACGCGCATGGGTGCCTCTCCCTGATTCCTAATGGTGCTTATTATTAGTCGCCAAATATTTGACGGCATTTATAGTGAAAACCGTTTCATGCTTGTAACAACAGAGCTAAGAACATTTTGGGGAAAACCATAGAAGAATTTTTCATAAGGCTTATGCCAAAAAAAACTTATGCGCTCCGCAAAATCCAGCACATTGTTCACTCCGAAAGCCCTTGATTTATGAGCGTTAGGGCGCTTGACAGGGCTTGAGGAAAGTTCCAAACCACATATCGATATAGGGCGGGGAAGTGCTGGAGGGGAGGGAAGCGGACGGTTTTGAGGTGACGGTTTTTTGTCACTTTGGTGGATCAAAACCGTTACGCATCGCTCAAAGGGCGACTTGTTGCGCAATTGGATCCCGATGCCATTGATTGCATAGGGTTTTTTATCCCGCAGCAGACACGTCGCCCGCGAGCGGCACGCTTGGCGAGAACGGCGCCAGGGCAGCGGCTTACTTCAAGTAATTGCTGCCAGCAGGCGATTCCGCCAGGCAACCCGTTGGAGCCAGGAGCACGTTCTTCGCAAAAACAGGATGCCGACAGCGGTTGGCAGCGGAGGAAGTGCACATGGCTACGCTCATCGGTATTGTCAGTAAGGTCATTGGTCAGGTGTTCGCGGTTGCGAGCGATGGCACCCGACGCGCGCTGGTCGAGGGGGACCGGTTATTCGCCGGCGATCAACTGGTCACCGGGGCCGAAGGCGCGGTGGCAGTGCATCTGCAGAATGGCCAGGAACTGACCCTCGGGCGTGGCAGCAGTATGGAGATGACGTCTCAGTTACTCGCGCATCAGGCACCCCATGTAGACACCGCTGAAGCGGTGACGCCGACTCAGGCGCAATTGACCGATGTCGAGCAACTGCAGAAAGCGATCGCTGCCGGCGACGACCCGACCCAGACTGCTGAAGCCACGGCGGCCGGGCCGGGTTCGAGCGGCGCACCTGGTGCACTGGGCGGCGGCCACACGTTTGTCATGCTTGAAGAGGTGGGCGGGCAGGTCGATCCGACCGTTGGTTTTCCTACCGCAGGTTTCAACGGCATTCCCGAATTTCCCCTGGAACGGCTGGCCGGAAACCCGGACAACGGCGACAACGGCGACAACGGTGCAGGCGGTGCAGGCGGTGCAGGAGGGTCAGGCGATGTTCCTGTGGCACCGGTTCTTCCTTTGGCACCGGTTGTTCCTGATGTGCCGAACAATCCGGTCACCCTCACCGGTCTGTCGGTGACAGGGGGCGAACTGACCGTCAATGAGGCCAACCTGGCCGACGGTTCGGCCCCCAACCCTGGGGCACTGACCAAGACCGGCACGTTCAGCGTGTCGGCTCCTGACGGGCTGACCAGCCTGAGCATCGGAGGGATCAACGTGATCAGCGGTGGCGTTGCCGCAGGCTTCCCGCAATCGATCACCACCCCGTTGGGCAACACCCTGACCGTCACCGGCTACAACCCGGCCACGGGGGTTGTGAGTTACAGCTACACCCTCAACGACAATGAAACCCATCCGGACGGTGACGGCGCCAACAGCATCACCGAGAATTTCGGCGTCGTCGCCACCGATACGGACGGCAGTTCGGCGACCGGGCAAATCAACGTCAACATCGTCGATGACCTGCCGACCGCCAACTCCGACTCGACCGCGGTCGCGGAGGGCGGCACCGTCAGTGGCAACGTGCTGTTGAACGACGTTGGCGGCGCCGATGGCCTCGCCGTCGAGGGGACGGTGGTCGGCGTGCGTGCCGGTTCAGACACCTCGACCTCGGCCGTTGGCGGTCTGAACACTCAGATCAATGGCACCTACGGTTACCTGACGCTGGATGCCAACGGCAACGCCGTCTACCACAGCAACCCGAACGCCGTGAGCGGCCCCGGCGCGACCGACACGTTCACCTACACCGTGCGCGACGCCGACGGTGACCAAAGCACCACCACCATCACCATCGACGTGCACAACAGCAGCATCACAGCGGGCAGAGACAACGACGTGACCGTCTACGAAAAAGCCCTCGACCTGAACCAGGATGGCCAGGATCTGGCGCCCGGCACCGTCACCGGCAGCCTGCCGGGCAATACCGGCGAAACCGCCAGTGGCACCCTGGTCGGCTCCGTCACCGGTGCCACCGGCGCGATCACCTACACCCTGGTCGGCAGCGCCACCGGCACCTACGGGCAGATCTTGCTCAATCCCGATGGCTCCTACACCTACACGCTGACCTCGCCGCCAAGCACCACGCCGCAGGCGAACGACGGCGCCAACACCTTGAGCGAAAGCTTCACCTACCAAGCCACCGATGCCCTGGGCAACAGCACCACCAGCACCATCGTGGTCAACATCGTCGATGACCAGCCGACTGCTCATGCCGACGAGACTTCGGTCGCCGAAGGCGGCACCGTCAGTGGCAACGTGCTGTTGAACGACGTCGGCGGTGCCGATGGTCTCGCCGCAGGTAGTGCAGTGGTCGGTGTGCGTACCGGCTCAGACACCTCGACCTCGGCCGTTGGCGGTCTGAACACTCAGATCAATGGCACCTACGGTTACCTGACGCTGGATGCCAACGGCAACGCCGTGTACCACAGCAACCCGAACGCCGTGAGCGGCCCCGGCGCGACCGACACGTTCACCTACACCGTGCGCGATGCCGATGGCGACCAAAGCACCACCACCATCACCATCGACGTGCACAACAGCAGCATCACAGCGGTCAGCGACAACGACGTGACCGTCTACGAAAAAGCCCTCGACCTGAACCAGGATGGCCAGGATCTGGCGCCCGGCACCGTCACCGGCAGTCTGCCGGGGAATACCGGCGAAACCGCCAGTGGCACCCTGGTCGGCTCCGTCACGGGCGCGGTCGGTGCGATCACCTACACCCTGGTCGGCAGCGCCACCGGCACCTACGGGCAGATCTTGCTCAATCCCGATGGCTCCTACACCTACACGCTGACCTCGCCGCCAAGCACCACGCCGCAGGCGAACGACGGCGCCAACACCTTGAGCGAAAGCTTCACTTACCAAGCCACCGATGCCTTGGGCAACAGCACCACCAGCACCATCGTGGTCAACATTGTCGATGACCTGCCGACCGCAAACCCCGACGCGGTCTCGGTAGTGGAGGGCGGCACCGTCAGTGGCAACGTGCTGTGGAACGACGTCGGCGGCGCCGATGGCCTCGCCGCAGGAGGCGCGGTGGTCGGTGTGCGTGCCGGCTCAGACACCTCGACCTCGGCCATCGGCGGCCTTAACAGCCAGATCAATGGCACCTACGGTTACCTGACGCTGGATGCCAACGGCAACGCCGTCTACCACAGCAACCCGAACGCCGTGAGCGGCCCCGGGGCGACCGACACGTTCACCTACACCGTGCGCGATGCCGACGGTGACCAAAGCACCACCACCATCACCATCGACGTGCACAACAGCGCCATCACAGCGGTCAGCGACAACGACGTGACCGTCTACGAAAAAGCCCTCGACCTGAACCAGGATGGCCAGGATCTGGCGCCCGGCACCGTCACCGGCAGCCTGCCGGGCAATACCGGCGAAACCGCCAGCGGCACCCTGGTCGGTTCGGTCAGCGGCGCGGTCGGTGCGATCACCTATACCTTGGTCGGCAGCGCCACCGGCACCTACGGGCAGATCCTGCTCAATCCCGATGGCTCCTACACCTACACGCTGACGTCGCCGGCCAGCACCACGCCGAACGCCAATGACGGGCCGAACACCCTGAGCGAAAGTTTCACCTACCAAGCCACTGACGCCCTGGGCAACAGCACCACCAGCACCATCGTGGTCAACATCGTCGATGACCTGCCGACCGCTCATGCCGACGAGGCTTCGGTCGCTGAAGGCGGCACCGTCAGTGGCAACGTGCTGTGGAACGACGTCGGCGGTGCCGATGGTCTCGCCGCAGGTAGTGCAGTGGTCGGTGTGCGTGCCGGCTCAGACACCTCGACCTCGGCCGTTGGCGGTCTGAACACTCAGATCAATGGCACCTACGGTTACCTGACGCTGGACGCCAACGGCAACGCCGTGTACCACAGCAACCCGAACGCCGTGAGCGGCCCTGGCGCGACCGACACGTTCACCTACACCGTGCGCGATGCCGATGGCGACCAAAGCACCACCACCATCACCATCGACGTGCACAACAGCGGCATCACAGCGGTCAGCGACAGCGACGTAACCGTCTACGAAAAAGCCCTCGATCTGAACCAGGATGGCCAGGATCTGGCGGCGGGCACCGTTACCGGGAGTCAGCCGGGCCTCACGGCTGAAACCGCCAGTGGCACCCTGGTCGGCTCCGTCACCGGTGCCACCGGTGCGATCACCTACACCCTGGTCGGCAGCGCCACTGGCACCTACGGGCAAATCCTGCTCAATCCCGATGGCTCCTACACCTACACGCTGACCTCGGCGCCCAGCACCACGCCGCACGCCGACGATGGCGAGAACACCCTCAGCGAAAGTTTCACTTACCAAGCCACCGATGCCTTGGGCAACAGCACCACCAGTACCATCGTGGTGAACATTGTCGATGACCTGCCGACCGCCAACCCCGACGCAGTCTCGGTAGCGGAGGGCGGCATCGTCAGTGGTAACGTGCTGGCGAACGACTTCGGCGATGCCGATGGGGGTGGGGTGGTCGGCGTGCGTGCCGGTTCAGACACATCGACCTCGGCCATCGGCGGCCTGAACAGCCAGATCAATGGCACCTACGGTTACCTGACGCTGGATGCAGCGGGCAACGCGGTCTATCACAGCAACCCGGACGCCGTGAACGATCCCGGTGCGACCGACGTGTTCACCTACACCTTGCGCGATGGCGATGGCGACGAGAGGACCACCACCATCACCATCGACGTGAACAATAGTTCGACGTTGACGGACCCAGTCATTGCGAACGCGCCACCGGTGGCGGTCGATGACCACATCATCACCAACGTGCTGTCGGGCAGTGTCGTGGTGCCAGGCGAATTGTTGCTGGCCAACGACACCGATCCGAATGGCGATCCGCTGACCGCGTCGCCGACAACCGTCAACACCGGTTGGATTGCCAAAGGCGCGGACTTCACCGGCACCATTCAAAACTTCAGCTTCATCGGCGGTAACGAGCAGGCGGTGACCCTCGCCCGCAGTGCATTCGTCGCCAATACGGCAGCCATGACGGCGGTGTTGGTCGTCAGCGGGGCGCTGGGACCGGTAAGCAGCAACACCCACGATGACGACCGCATCACCGTCGACCTCAAACAGGGTGAAACCCTTAACCTGGATCACAATCTGGCGGCCGGTCATATCGCCATGGAGTACTCAATCAACGGCGGCGCATGGATCGCCCTCGCGGACGGGCAAACCCTCACCGCAACGTCGGACAGCACCTACCAGATCCACATCACCAACATCGACAACGGTGGTCCGGGCAACAGCGGGCAGGGGGCGGAAAACTACGAGCTGACCATGACCGTCAACTACGCCGGAGCCCACATCACGCCAGATGCCCACGGCACCTACACCGCCAGCGACAGTCATGGTGGCAGCGACAACGCCGCCGTGACCATCACCTATCAGGACGGCCACACCCTCACCGGCACGGCGGGCGACGATGTACTGGTGGCGGGCACCGGCAACAACGTCATCAACGCAGGCGACGGCAACGACGTGCTCACAGCAGGTTCCGGCAACAACGAAATGCACGGCGGCGCCGGCAATGACTTGCTGTACAGCGGTGCGGGCAACGACCTGCTCGACGGCGGCACCGGCGTCGACACCGCGAGCTATGCCCACGCCACCGCCGGGGTTACGGTCAATCTGGGCGTGCTCGGGGCGCAGAACACTGCGGGCGCCGGGACCGATACCCTGACAGCAATCGAAAACCTGACTGGCTCGAACTTCAACGACAGCCTCACCGGCGATAACCACAGCAACATCATCAACGGCGGCCTGGGTAACGACATGCTCAACGGTGGGGACGGCGACGACTTCCTGATCGGCGGGCTGGGCAACAACACCCTCACCGGCGGCAGCGGTGCCGACACCTTCCAGTGGCTCAAAGGCAACAGCGGCCACGACGTGGTCACCGACTTCACGCCGGGCATCGACAAACTTGACCTGTCGCAACTGCTGCAAGGGGAAAACAGCACTGCGGCGTCGCTGGATGATTACCTGCACTTCAAAGTCACCGGCAGCGGCGATTCATTGGTCACCAGTATCGACGTCAGCGCCATGGCTGGCGCCGCGCCGAATCAAACCATCGACCTGGCGGGTGTGAACCTGGCCAGCCATTACGGCGTAACGCCGGGGGCGGGCGGCGTCATTGCCGGTGGCGCCGACACGGCAACCATCATCAACGGCATGCTCAACGACCATTCGTTGAAGGTGGATACGGTGTGACCTGAAACGACAAAACCCGCCATTCCTGTGTAGGGAATGGCGGGTTTTTATTGGCTTTGACGAAGGCTCTTAAGCATTGATCGTTCCCGCAGAGTGGGGAACGATCATTAAGTAATGGTAAATAAATGCGTCCCCTTTCCCCCGTCCCCTTTTCCCTACCACTTTCTTCCAAACATCTGGTTCTGGACTTATCGTGGGTTGCTACTTTAATTCCCGACAACCAAAACATTGTTGTCCGTGAAATTGCAGATATAGACGCGAGTGCTGTCCGAGCTGAAGGCTACACCTCTAGGGTCGCGGCCGACCGGGATGCGACGGACGCTAAAGGTCGTGGTATCGACTATCACGATGGCCTTGCCGTTATTCCACTCACTGGCACAGAGAGACTTGCCATCCGGACTGAGCGCCAAGTGCCACGCGCCAATTCCGATTGGGATGTTGTGAATGACTGCATGGGTACGGGCATCGATCACCACGAGCAGGCTGCCTTCTGTCCTGACGGTATAAATGCGAGTGCCGTCCCGGCTGACCACGATGCCGTGCGGATTGGACCCAACCTCGATGTTGCTGACCACGCCAAAGGTGCTTGTATCAATCACCGAGACCGTTCCGCTGGAGCCGCCAGTGCCATTTGCGTTGGCGGCATAGACACGACTACCGTCCGGGCTGACAGCGACTTCAAGTGCGTACTTTTGAAGGACTATGGTGTGGAGGGTCTCGAATCGAGCCGTATCGACTACCGCCAGCCTATCGTTGGGAAAGCTGGTAAAAGGATAAACCATGCTACAAACATAGGCACGAGAGCCATCCGGGCTTATGGCAATGCCAAATGGAGTAAGACCATGGAATGGGACGTTGGCAATAATGTCGAGGTTGGTGGTATCGACTACGGTCAAAAGATGGTTAAGAGACCCGGCGCCACCCCGGGTGATATAGACGCGGCTGTTATCCGGACTGACTGCAACACCGCACACATTCCCCCCTAGTGCAATGGAGCCAATCACTTGGTGAGTGGCGGTATCAACCACCGTGAGTGCGCCATAGTTAGGGGAATGTGATGTACCGACGATATAAGCTCGGGTGCCGTCGGGGCTAATTGCGATGTTGTAAGGGTAGGGAATTCCCGTAATGATCCCCTCTGATTCTTGTGGTCTGACGGTCGCAACGCCAGTCACGGTCTGGTTTTCATGCAGAGCAGTCAAGGAATAAGCGCCGGGCACCGTGTGCCCCTTCACCCCGTTTACAGTGATCTTTCCATCTTTGTCGGTGACGAAGCGGCGGCTGCCCCCGACGTTGTCGCTGAAAGTAAAATCTTTTGGCAAGGACAGTTCGACGGTTTCGCCGGGTAGATCCACGCCATTCTTCGCCAGCGCCAGACTGACTGTAAACCGGCCTGCCGGGGCGAGGGTGTAGGGGTCATTGTCAAAGGTCAGGGTCTCTACCGGGGCCGAAATCCTGAGCCGTAACTCGGGTGAGCGTGTCAGCGATCCTTTGCGGATTAGAACCCAGCGCAGTCTGAGGTTTCTGCCCCGATGTGCTTTGAGCAACTTGGGGCTAAGCGTGAAGTTGGCGCGCTTGTTCTGGTTCAACTTGACCGTCGCAAACTCCGGTGTGCCTGGAAGTGCATTGAGCGCCTCCAACCGCGCTTCGTCGCCCTCTTGAGCGGTCAGGTGTTCGACTCGAACCGTCACCCCTTCCGGATAAAGAGATGAATCAATCGGGTTCTTGGCTGGTGCGACCAGAAACGGTGCCTTCAGCTCAACCTGTGCATTACCTGTCACCATGACTGGCGTTGAGTAAGAGCGTCCCAGTTCCCGGCCATTTCTCAATTGCTTGTAGTACACCCATATCTGCCAACCACTTGCGTCGGCAAAGTAGCTATTGTTCAGTGACAACTCGGGAAAATGCGGGACGACTTTCACCTCCCTTGTCACCACCAAGGTCACGTCCTTGTCATCCGCGTTCCGGTAGGTGCAGGTCAGTTCCAGTGTGTCGCCTGTGGCCCATGGCGTGCGGATATGTACCTTGGCGATCACTGGTTGACCATTGAGTTCACCCAGGTCGATGGTGTCTGGCCCGTGTTGGGGGCTGAGGACGGGTTTGTCGAACCAGTTGCCCTTGAGGTTTACCCACAACGGGATGTTCACTGAGTACGGTTCCGGGGCAGGACCGTTGCCGATCCAGTCCTTGACCGTATAGGAGAAGGGAACTGCCGTCCCCTCGCCAGCGGCAACAAGGGCGGCATTGTCCACCAGAATCGGTAGCGGATTCTGGTGAGAAGTTTGCGCAGCTTCTTCGACGCTCACACTGTGTTCGATGACATGGCCGTTGCAATTGAACAGGATCGTGTCGAACGCCCTCATCAACGGGTAAAACACGTAAAACCAGACCCCGCGCTGGGCCAGTTCCGGCCCTACGCCGTACTTGGCGGCGTCCTCGACCTGGATCATCAATTGCGAATTCACGCCATCGCCCGGCTGGTCATCCCGCCCACCCGGCCCCTCCC
>NZ_JAGYGJ010000027.1:0-91423 GCF_019947405.1 Pseudomonas sp. GL-B-26
GGGCTTCATCTCACATTACAACCATCGCCGTTGCCATTCCGCTTCGAACCACCTGCCGCCTGCGCTGTTTGAGCAGCAAGCGGCTTAATGCTCCTACAGAGCGGTTCAAAAAAACTGAACCACTACAAGGGGCGTCCGGGAAGGGCGCCCCTTTGTGACGTCAGGACGGTTCAGCATCCATACGTCGCGCAATGACATCCAGCACATCACAGCCATCGCGCAACGGTATGCAGCAAAGCATTGCGAAGTCGCTGAGGATGACCGAGTCCGTGGTGATATCACCGCGCATCGCGAGGTTTTCCAGGATCTGCGTTACCGCACCAATTCGGTAGCGTGCGGTGCTAAGCAGTGAGTGCAGCGGTTGGGTGGTGTTTACATACAGCGAGGGAAGGTCGTCGGCGTTACTGGTCAAAGCCATATATTCTTTCATGAGTGATTCCATGTAGGAGGAAGACCTACCACTCAATCGTCGCCAAACAATAGGGTGGTAGCTGTGCGCGGGTTGGCGAACCGGACCATGGTAAAACCGGCAGACCCTAAGGTCTCCCACGCACAGCCACCAAAAAAAGGTAGCCAAGTGCGTTCAAAAGCGCTCCGAGAACTACTCGGAGGCTTCTGTACCAGGTCATCGAGTCGCCAAACCCGACACGCCATTTGGGCGTGGACCGGACTATAGGCCTCGTGACAAAGGCACAGCAATGCGCAAGTGTACGGACAATTCCCAGAGTCGTGTAGGACGTTGCTCTTTTGACAGTTTGTCTGGAGAAGTCCCTTTTTTTGCCTCAAGCAATCACTACCTGAACCAACGCTGTCGCCGAACAAAGTTTCATAATTCCCGGCGGTCTCGCGGCATAGGATGACTACCTAAGGTCACCGCGCTTCCCACCCACAGGAAACTGAAAAATGATCTCGAACCTCTTCAAAGTCGCTCTGATCGCCGGCGCATTGCTATTGAGCGCCTGCTCGGGTGCAAGCACCCATAGCGAATATTCGGAAGCCACGCTGCCGTCTGCCGGTTTTGGTCCGGGGCCTACCAACAACCCCAATAAGATGAATTTCCATGGCAGTGCGCTCGGCAACAGCTTCGGCGAGTACGGTTCGGGGTTGTTGCACGACGATTAACGGCGGAAGTGTTTCCGCCGTTTTGCGTTTTGCCTGATGTGCCGTGTGCTTTGGGTTGGCGACTGCTGCGCAGCCGGACGCAGGCTTCGCCAGCTGCTACAGGGATTGTGTACGTGCGGTTATTTGGGTTCGGGTGTTGCTATCCACTGACCCAAAACTTTTTGGTAGTTGCCTGTGACTTTGGCCAGGTGCAGCCACTGATCGACGTACAGCTTCCAGGTCATGTCATCACGCGGTAGCAAGTAAGCCTTTTCGCCGTACTGCATGAATTGCTTCGGGTTCACCGCGCACAGGCCGGGTTTGAGTTTCTGCTGATAGAGCGCTTCCGAGGCGTCGGTAATCATCACGTCAGCCTTCTTGTCCAGCAGCTCCTGAAAGATGGTCACGTTGTCGTGAAGGCGCAATTGCGCCTTGGGTAGAAAGGCGTGAACAAAGGCTTCGTTGGTGCCGCCGGCCGGTTCGACCAACCGAACCGAAGGCTGGTTGATTTGCTCGACGGTCTGGTACAGCGCCTGATCTTCGCAGCGCACCAGTGGGATTTTGCCGTCGACGTCCAGTGTGGTGCTGAAGAAGGCCTTTTTCTGGCGTTCCAGTGTGACCGAGATGCCGCCGACGCCGATGTCGCATTTGCCCGCGAGCATGTCGGGCATCAGGGTTTTCCAGGTGGTCTGCACCCACTCGACCTTGACGCCCAGGCTGTCGGCCAGCGAGCGGGCCATGGCGATGTCGATGCCCGAGTATTCGCCGTCCTCGGCTTTGACGGTATAGGGTTTGTAGTCGCCTGTTGTGCACACGCGCAGTTGGCCCTGTTGGAGGACGCTGTCCAAGTGCGATGGCTCTGCCTGAGCGGCAAACGATAGAGCGAGCAGGCCACCGAGCATCATTGTGCTTTTTAGGTTGTTCATTGTTATCCGGCTTCCATGATGGAGTGGGGGCTGAGAGTACTTACTTTCTGCTGCCCCACTCAACATTGGCGTGGGATGTTGTAGCACTTGATTGGCTGCAGCCTGACCATTACTCGTGAGAGCTATTGCCCCGCCATCTCCATTTCCGGACTCAACGTCCCCAACCAAGCCACCAACCCCACAATCAACACCGCCGCCGCCAATTCAACCACCACGCTGCGCCGCAACGTGTTCGCCGCCACCCGATACTGACCCTCACGCAACGACCGCTGCAAAAACGGCCCCAGGTGAAACCGGTTCAACGCGGCGAGCACCAGCATCCCGGCAAACAGCGCGATTTTGATGGACAGCAAAATCCCGTAGGTACTGAGCAAGACATCGTCGAGCGTTGGGCCGACGATGAACAGGTAGTTCACGACTCCCGTGACCGTGATGACGGCCACGATCACTGCACCCACCCATTCAAATCGGCTGACAGCCCGAGCCAGCAATCTGATGCGTTCCTCGGTTTGCAGATCGTTGATCTTTGCCATCAAGGCAAGCGCAACCAGCGCACCGAGCCAGGCCCCCGAAGCCAGCAGATGCAAGATGTCAGTGATGAAATGCCAATACCGCCGGCTACCTTCATCCATCGCCCCGTGACCGCTCCAGGCCAGGCTGGCCAGGGCGATAGCGCCGGCAAAAGACGCGATCAGCAGGCTGAATCCGGGCGCACGGCGATTGAGCATCACCGCCAGACTGGCGATAACCAACGCGATGATGCGCACGACCCAGGCCAACCCGACATCCGTCTCCAACACCATCATCTCGATATGCGGACGCAGCTCGGCAAAGTCCGTTTCACCGCTCATGGCGCTCGCCATCATCACCATGCTGGCGACAGAAAGCAGCACGCCCAGCAACGCCGCCCCGGTCAACATCGACCGAAGCGGCAGCGCCACCCCTGACACCCGCTCCTGTTCTTTCAGGCTATACAGCCCAAACAGCGCCAGCCCAAACAACAGCATCAAATCCACATACAACCCAAAGCGCAGTGCAATGCTGACCGAGTCGCTCATCAATCACTTCACTTTGAACGTGACGTTGCCGGTGATCGGGTGGGTGTCCGACGACACCGCGCGCCATTCGACTTTGTAGGTGCCGGCAGGCAGTGGCGAAAGCGGTGTGATGACCATGGTCTTCGGATCGCTACCACCAGAGACTTTGGCTTTCATGGGCATGGGGGAGTGCGCCATGCCGGGCATTTCTGTCATGACCAATTTTGCGCCGGAGAACTGGGTCATGAGGTTTTCCGAGAAGTGCAGTTCGATTTTGCCGGGTGTCGCGCCATCCGCACCTTCCGCCGGGGTGGAAGAGAGCAGTTTCGGGTGCGCTTGAGCGAGCGCGCTCATGAGCAGCCCAATGGCAACAGCGGTAGTTTTAATCATGCGCATGCAAGGCCTCTTACCGCTTTAAGCGGTTGTTTTTTTGGTTGTTGAGTTAATGCGTTTAGAACCACAGGCGAACGCCAAGAACGAGGCGTGCTTCGCTGCGATCCTCACCTTCATCGTTGGCGAAGTCGGCGGTTTTGCCGTAGGTGCGGTTCCAGGTCACACCGATGTAAGGCGCGATTTCCCGGCGGATTTCATAGCGCAGTCGCAAGCCGGCTTCGGTGTTGGATAACCCGGAACCGATACCCCGTTGCGGATCGTTTTTGCCGTAGAAGTTGAGTTCGGCGGTCGGTTGCAGGATCAGCCGGTTGGTCAGCAGGATGTCGTAGTCGCCTTCCAGTCGCGCGGCGGTTTGGCCGCCTTCGCCGATGAAGGCGGTGGCTTCGGTTTCGAAGTTGTACAGCGCCATCCCTTGCACGCCAAACGCGGCCCAGGTTTGCGGATCGCCGGGTTTGAAATCCTGGCGAACGCCGGTTACCACGTCCCACCACGGGGAGATCGCGTGGCCCCACAGGGCCTGGATTTCGGCGTCTTCGGTTTTGCCGTTGGTGCGTTCGCCTTCGGAGCGCAGCCACAGGCGATCGATGTCGCCGCCGATCCAGCCGGAGAGATCCCAGGCCAGGGTGCTGCCGTCGTCAGCGTCCTGCCATTCGAGTTTGTCGGCGAGGAAGTAATGGTTGAGCGCGGTGTCATGCACGCCGTGGCCGGTTGGGCTGGCGTACACCGCGGCGCGGTCGGCATCGGTCAGTGCCGGGATCGGCGTGCGGCTTTCGGTCGGCGCGGCTGGCTGCATCTGGCCGTCGTCCATGCTTTGCATTTGGCTAGGGTCCATGCCCTGCATCTGGCTGTGATCCATGTTCTGCATGTCGTCGGTGGCGGCCATCGCCGAAGAGAGGGTCAGGCTCGCGGTCACGAGTGCCAATGAAATTGGAGTGAGTCTGGTCATCGGTAGGCGCCTCATTCTTCCACGCGAACTTCACGGAACATGCCCATTTCCATGTGGTACAGGAGATGGCAGTGATAGGCCCAACGACCGAGCGCATCGGCGGTCACCCGATAGCTGCGCCGGGAGCCGGGCGGCATGTCGATGGTGTGTTTGCGCACCATGAACTCGCCGTTCTCGTCTTCGAGGTCGCTCCACATGCCGTGCAGATGGATCGGGTGGGTCATCATCGTGTCGTTGACCAGCACCACCCGAACCCGCTCGCCGTATTTGAGGCGCACGGGTTCGGCATCGGAGAACTTCACGCCATTGAACGACCAGGCGAATTTCTCCATGTGGCCTGTGAGGTGCAATTCAATGGTACGGCTCGGCTCGCGGCCGTCCGGGTCTTCGAAGGTGCTGCGCAGGTCGGAATAGGTCAGGACGCGGCGGCCGTTGTTGCGCAGGCCGAGGCCGGGATCGTCGAGTTTGGGGGCGGTGGTCATGGCTTGCATGTCCACCAGCGGGTTGTTGTTTTCCGTCGCAGGGTGGGACTGCATGCCGGGTATGGCCATGGCGCTGTGATCCATGCCCGCCATGCTGCCGTGATCCATCCCGCCCATGCCCATGTCATCCATGGTCACCAGCGGTCGAGGGTCCAGCGGCGGTACCGGCGCGGATAAACCAGCCTTCGCTGCAAGCGTGCCGCGTGCAAAGCCAGTCCGATCCATCGACTGGGCGAACAAGGTGTAAGCCGCTTCGGTCGGCTCGACAATCACATCGAAGGTCTCCGCCACCGCAATGCGAAACTCATCGACGCTCACCGGTTTGACGTGCAGCCCATCCGCAGCGACCACCGTCATTTTCAGCCCGGGAATGCGCACGTCGAAGTACGTCATGGCGGAGCCGTTGATGAAGCGCAGGCGCAGCTTCTCGCCCGGTCGGAACACGCCCGTCCAGTTCGAGTTCGGCGCCTGGCCGTTCATCAAGTAGGTGTAAGTTGCGCCGCTGACGTCGGCGAGGTCCGTGGGGTTCATCTTCATTTCGGCCCACATCTTTCGATCGGCGACCGTGGAACCCCAACCTTTCTCGCTGACGTCGTGGATGAAATCACCCACGGTGGGTTTGTTGTAGTTGTAGTAATCGGACTGTTTTTTCAGCGTCTTCATCAGGTCGACGGCATCTTCGTCGGTCCAGTCGGTCAGCATCACCACGTAATCGCGGTCGTACTGGAAAGGCTCCGGCTCCTTCGCATCGATCACCAACGGCCCGTAAACGCCGGACTGTTCCTGTAAGCCTGAATGGCTGTGGTACCAGTACGTGCCGTTCTGTCGGACCTTGAATTGATAGACGTACATCCCACCCGGCTCGATGCCGTGAAAGCTCAGCCCCGGCACGCCGTCCATGTTGGCCGGCAGCAAGATGCCGTGCCAGTGAATGGAGGTGTCGGCGTTGAGTTTGTTCTTCACCCGCAATGTAACTGTGTCGCCTTCGCGCCAACGCAGCAGGGGGCCGGGAATACCGCCGTTGATGGTCATCGCGGTGCGCGGGTTGCCGGTGATGTTGACCGGGGTTTCGCCGATGAGCAGGTCGAAATCGGTGCCCGCCAGCACCTGAGGTTCGCCAGGACTGGTGACCGCCCAGACAGGCGTGCGCCATAACCCGAGGCCGCCGAGGAGCCCGCCCGCGGCCAGGCCCTTCACGAAGGTGCGTCTTGATGTGTTGGAGTGCATGCCGTGTTCCCGGTCCGTCAGCGTGGAGAGAGCTTGACGACGAGGCTAACGGGCGATGCCTTTCAGCAGGCTGAGGCGGGGATTACAGTTTTGTCAGGTTCATGCCGTATTTATTGGCGTGTATCGGGCGTTGACGCTGCGGCCACAGTGCCGCCACCGCAATTGATATACGAAGACGACTTCAACCAACGCTGATCCGGATAGTAAGAAAACAACAACTGCCCATCTTTCATCGAATCAATCAGCTTATGCGCAATCGCCGGCCGCACAGCCGGACAACCCAGGCTTCTACCGATCCGGCCATTCGCTCGGGCAAGAACCGGACTGACATAGGGCGCCCCGTGAATAACGATCGCCCGCTCAAATGCGTTGTCGTTGAAACCCGGCTCCAATCCTTCCATGCGCAAGGAATAACCGTTTTGGCCGACATAGCTCGATTGGGTCCGATATAAACCAAGGCTGGTGGCAAAGCTTTCATTCTGGTTGGAGAACTTGACCGCCATGTTCTCGCCGCTGTTGCGACCGTGGGCGACCAGTTCGTGGAACAGTAATTTACGTTTCTTCAGATCGAACACCCACAACCGTTGTTCGGTCGAAGGCAGTGAGTAGTCGATGACAGCAAGTCTTTGGACAGGTGCTTTACCTTGGGCCAAGCTGCATTGGGTAGCGCGTACGGCCAGCCCGATGACTTTGGCGTTGGCGCCAGGTGCTGCTTTGAGCAGCGCGGTTTCAAGCGAATCGGCGTAGGCTGCCGGTACCGAAACTGACGTCAGCAGCAAGGCCGTGAATAGGAAACCAAAGCGGTCTAGCGCCATATGAAAGTCTCACATTAATGTTTCGAGTCTAGCAGTGTGCAGGATGCTAGCCGTTGAATACGGGGCGATTAAGGATTATCCATGGGGCAGTTAACAAGGTTATTCGTCATAAGCCGCATCTTTTTTATGGGCTTTCTGATCAGCGGCGCAGCGATGGCAGAAACTTCGCCGATTGAGGCGGTATCTGCTGCCATCAGCAGAACTGGCGCAGCACCTGACGATTACGTCGCTCAAACGATTCAGGCGGCACTTGAGCCATTGAGTTCAGCGTTTCCACCCTTGCTCACTTCCCGTGGTCATCAACGGGTGGATCCGAGTCGTGTGGTCATGGATTTTTACATGCATCGGGGTTATCGCTCGGCCTGGGCGAACGACAACGATGTCATTCAGTTATTGAAAAGCCTGAGCGAGACCCGGGCCGACGGGCTGGACCCTGCGGACTTTCATATTGATGAGTTGGCTAACGCCAGAGCGTCGATGCAGGCAGCAGAGCCGACGGTGGCGCAACGGGCGGCGTTCGATATCGCGGCGACCCGGACCTTTATCACGGCGCTGCTGCAATTGCGGCGCGGCAAGGTTGACCCTTCGCGTCTGGACATCCACTGGAATTTCGACCCTGTCGGCGCCGATCCTCGTGGAGACATGAATAACTTGTTCGCCGCGCTTGATGCTCATGACGTGGCGCGCGCCTTTGCGCAAGCGCCGCCACAAGAGGCGGTTTACCGTAGCCTGCGCGTAGGCCTGGCGCAACTGCGCAAGGTTCGGGATGCGGGTGGCTGGCCGAAGATTGCCGAAGGCCAATCGCTCAAGCCAGGCATGGATGACGCCTCTGTCGCGCAGTTGCGAGCACGTTTGGTGGTGGGTGGTTATCTGGCCCCATCAAAGAAGCAACGCACTGATTACGACGACAGCGTCACCGCAGCGGTGAAAAAGTATCAGACCGAGCAATACCTGGGGGCGGATGGCGTGGCGGGAGCCGCGACACTGGCTGCGTTGAATGTGCCCGTAGAGGCGCGGATAGACCAGGTTCGGGTGAACATGGAGCGCGCGCGTTGGTTGCTGTTCAAACTTCAGGGCACTTTTGTCATCGTCGATATTGCGGGTTACAAGGTGGCGCTTTATCGCGACGGTAAGGCGATATGGCGTTCCCGGGTTCAGGTGGGTAAGCCGTTCCGCAGTACGCCGGTGTTTCAATCCGAGATTACTTACGTAACGTTCAACCCCACCTGGACCGTGCCACCGACGATCCTCGTCAAAGACATGCTGCCGAAGATTCAAAGAGACCCTGGCTACCTTGCCGCCAACCGTATAAGAGCCCTTGATCGAGAGGGGAATGTGCTCGATCCGTCGACCGTCGACTGGGATAACGCGCGCGGTATCACCCTGCGGCAGGATGCCGGGCCGGATAATTCGTTGGGGCAGGTGGTCATTCGGTTTCCCAATGAGTATTCGATTTATCTCCACGACACGCCACATCGCGAGTTGTTTGCGCAATCGCGCCGTGCCACCAGTTCAGGTTGCATACGAGTGGAGAACCCGTTGCAGTTGGTAGAGCTGTTGTTCAACGACCCGGTTCGTTGGAACAGCGCCGGGATACAGGCCCAGTTGGCTAACGGCAAAACCGAAAACATCAGGCTGCCCGTCAAGGTGCCGGTGCTGTTGGCTTACTGGACGGTGGACCTGAGTAACGATGGTCGAGTGATGTTTAAACCTGACGTATACGGGTACGACTCCGCGGTGCTGCGGGGATTGAATCTGCCTTCGGAATTGCCCGTTCTGGATGTGCGACGAGCAGGAACTTCCGCTGTCGCGACGGGGCAAAACCGGCAATGGCCGTGAAGGAAGCGGGACTTGCAGGCCATCAATGCACCAACGATGCAAGCGCTCTGCGTCAACCGTTCGGCACCTGCGTCGGATCGTAAATCAGCGTCGCCTAAGCTTTGATTTATCCGGACATTCTTCCGGTACTTACAAGGAAGGTGTGGCATGACTTTATTAAAATTTGGCGCATCGATCCTGATGGTCTGTTTGGCAGGCTGCGCAACCAGCAGTAGTTATGAACCTCCACCGGTTCCGGCATCAGCGATGACACTAGACGATGGGCAAATTCATAGCTCGTTAGTGGGTAAGCAGTTTTATGGAACCACCCGGCAGGGCAGTCACCCCTACTCGATCAGGTTTTTAGCCGATGGTATCGATGTGTTCGAGATGGCGCCTGACGCGCCGGAGAAAGAACGGTGGACTCTCAAAGACGGTGTTGTTTGCGTCATACCTAACAAGTACCCAGCGGAGTGCAGCCAAGTGAAGGTCGCCAATAATGAGTATTGGTTTGTCGACCCAAAAAACGGGAGAGTTAACGCACATCTGAAGCTCGCGCCTTGATGGTAATGCTCGAGAAGGAATGGGCGTTCGTGGTACGCCCATTCTTTGTGATCATGCCTGGCCCAGCTCATCGCGCAAAAACTCCACCAACGCCCGTTGCAACGCGGTCAGTGCTCCCTCGCGGCTGCCCAGCACGGCCCGCTGTCCGGTTCGCGCTTGACCAGCGCACCGCCGTGTCGCCCAAGTGCAGTTGATGGCGATGGCGACCCAGCGCGAACTCAAACCGGTGGCCCATGAGATTGCCCGGCGGGCGTACGAGCAAATGCGCCTGGGGGATGCAGAAAGTGCTCGGGCGCATTTGCACAGTGCGATGCGGCGGCTAGCCAAAGGACATTTGCCCCTTACACCCCTGTAGACTAAGCTCACAAAAAATAAGGGTTTTGGGGTGTTGCCCATGCCTTACCCTTACAGGACGAGCTTTTGCCTACCCCTCTTCACGATCCGCACAACGCCACCGGCGTCACGTTGAAACGGTTACCTCTGCGCAAAGCAGCGGTACTGTTTATTGCGGTCGTGTGCCTGAGCCTGTGTGGTTTGCTTTACCTGCAACTGGAGCAGTCGCGCCGGCATGACCTGGCGTTGGCGCAAGTGGCGTCATCAAACCTGACGCGGGCCATGGCGCAGCAGGCCGAAGACACCTTCATGCAAGCCGATCTGGTGCTGACCAGTCTGGCCGACTGGATTCAGGCTGACGGTTTCGGCACGCCCCAAAAGCCACACTTGCAGAAAATATTCGCCCGGCGGGTGCAGGCGCTGAATCAATTGCACGGGATACTTCTGTTCGACCAGAAGGGGCAGTGGATCGTTAGCTCCTTCGAAAATCTGCCGCGCGGCCCGGGTGTGTCGGATCGCGAGTACTTCAAATTCCACCAGCAGAACGTCTCGTCCCTGGCGCACATCGGGCCGGCGATTCGCAGTCGGGAAAATGGCGAGTGGATCATTCCGATATCCAAGCGTGTGAATGACAAAAATGGCAATTTCCAGGGCGTCTTGTTGGCCGGCATCAAGATGGCGTACTTCGATCAGTTCTTCAAAAGCTTCAGCATTGATGACAACGGTTCGATGTTTTTGGGCTTGACCGACGGAACGCTGCTGGCGCGACGGCCGTTTGTGGAATCGCTGATTGGCACATCACTGGCCAAGAGCGAGATCTTCGAGAAATTGCTGCCCAACGCACCCTCCGGTAACGCGATGTTCAGCTCTCTGGTCGATGGTGTTGTGCGGTTGTATGGCTACCGTCAGCTCGACGCTTATCCGCTGGTCGTGTCTGCCGCCTCGTCCAGGGATTCGATTCTCAAGGATTGGAACGACACGGCATTTCGCTCCACAGTCATTGTTGCCCTGGTGGTGTTGGGCGTGGGGCTGTTCGGATGGATGTTCCTTTATCAGGTGCGTGTCGGCGAACAGGTCGAGGCGGATTTGCGCAAGGCGAAGGAAGCGCTGAAGCTGATCGCGACCCACGACAGCCTGACCGGCCTGGGCAATCGCCGGCTGTTCGAGGGAGCGCTGGACATCGAGTTCGGCCGAGGTGCCCGGCAGTCGAGTTCGCTGAGCCTGATCATGCTCGATATCGATTACTTCAAGCGCTACAACGACGCTTATGGCCACGTGGCGGGAGACCATTGCCTGGCTGAAGTGGCGCGGGCGGTGAAGGGGTGCTGCCATCGAAAAGCCGATTTGGCAGTGCGCTACGGCGGTGAGGAGTTTGCGGTATTGCTGCCCGACACTGACATTCACGGCGCGATGGTGATTGCCGAGCAGATCCGGCGCAGCGTCATGGACAAGAACATCATCCACAGCGGTTCACCCACGGGCTTCGTGACGGTCAGTCTGGGTTGTTACTCGTTTGTGCCGACGGGGCGGGACAGTATGGAGGTGTTCATCGAACGTGCGGATGCGGCGCTGTATCAAGCCAAGCATTCGGGGCGAAACCGCTCGGCGGTGCTGTCGATGGAGGGCGGTGTCGAGGCACTGATGCGTTCGGATCGTTGAGGTGTCTCGAGAGGGTGTTTCACCCGCGCAACACCCCGGCCAGCCGGCTGTCTGCCTGTCAGATCCCCTTCAATTGATCGTCTAGAGTTGCGGTAACGCTGCCGATCCCGGCAGGTCTCCCCACCGCACGGATGATCGTCAAAATGTTGATTACTCAAGCATTGGCAGCCGTTGCTCTAACCGTTGCAGCCTGCGCCATCTTTCCGCTCGCGAGCCACGCTCAATCGAAAGTCACAGCCGAAGAAGCACACGCCATCGGCGTGGATGCCTACCTTTATTTTTACCCGCTGTTGACCATGGACATCACCCGCAAGCAATTCACCAATATCGAGCCGGGCAAGGAATTCGGTAAAGGTCCGATGAATATGTTTATCAGCGTGCCGCAGTATCCACCTGCCAATTTCAAAGGGGTGGTGCGCTCGAACTTCGACACCTTGTATTCCATTGCCTGGCTGGATTTGACCCAAGAACCGCTGGTGATCGCAGCGCCCGATACGGCCGGGCGTTTTTACTTGCTGCCGATGCTCGACATGTGGACCGATGTGTTCGCCTCACCGGGTTGGCGCACCACGGGCACCCAAGCGGGGCAGTTTCTGGTGACACCGCCGGGCTGGACCGGGACGGTGCCTGCCGGACTGAACCATCTGCCGGCGCCTACGCCCTTTGTCTGGGTCATTGGCCGCACCAAGACCGACGGCGCTGCGGACTACGCGGCGGTGCACAAAATTCAGGCTGGCTACACCGTGACACCGTTGTCCCGACTGGGTAAAAGTCCCGAGGCAGCCAGCGTGAAAATTGACCCTGCCGTGGACATGAAGACCCCGCCCAAGATCCAGGTGGACTCAATGTCGGCGGCCGACTACTTCGCCTACGCCGCCGAATTGCTCAAAGTGCACCCTGCGCACATCACCGATCAACCGATCCTGGCGCAGATCAAGCGTATCGGTATCGAACCCGGAAAATCGTTCGACATGGATGCGTTGGACCCTGAAATCAAAGCAGCACTTCAGACCGTGCCCAAGGACGCGCAGGCGCTGATGACGTGGAAGGTTCCAACCCTCGCCCGCGTGGTCAACGGCTGGTCGATGAACACCGACACCATGGGCGTCTACGGCAACTACTACCTCAAGCGCGCGATCGTTGCGCAGATGGGGCTCGGCGCCAACTTGCCCGAGGATGCGATTTATCCACTGAACATCGGCGATGTCGAAGGCAAGCCACTCGATGGAGCGAACAAGTACGTGCTGCATTTCGACAAGGGTGAAATGCCGCCGGTAAACGCTTTCTGGTCGATCACCTTGTACGACCCTGAAGGATTCCAGGTCGGCAATGCGCTCAACCGGTTTGCGTTCAGTAGCTGGATGCCGTTCAAGACGAACGCCGACGGTTCGCTGGACATCTACTTCCAGCACGAAAACCCCGGCAAGGACCTTGAAGCCAATTGGCTGCCGGCACCGAAGGGCGGGTTCAACCTGACCATGCGTTTGTATGGGCCCAAGCCCGAGGTTTTGAACGGCAAGTGGAACCCGCCACCGGTCAAGCCAGCCTAGTCCCGCGTGAGTCGGCCTATGGAAAAGCAGGCGTTGCTGCCATTGCTCAAGGCGTCGCATGACGAGTTTCCAGTGTAGGGGCGTGCCTTTAGTCGCCTGACTCGCTCGTAGAGGCAACTGCCGGGGCGCACCCCCGGTCACAACTGGACATCGACCCTGCGTTGCGAGCGTTGGAACATGAAGAACCTGAAAATCGCGACATTCAACGTCAACGGCATGCGCGCCCGACTGCCGAACTTGTTGGCCTGGCTTGCGCGAGAGCAACCGGACATTGCGTGTTTGCAGGAGCTCAAGTCGGTTGACAGTGCATTCCCCGCCGCCGAGCTTGAGGCCGCTGGCTACGGCGCGATCTGGCAAGGTCAGTCTTCGTGGAACGGCGTGGCGATTCTGGCGCGGGATGCTCAGCCGCTGGAGAGTCGTCGAGGCCTGCCGGGTGATGACAGCGACACCCATAGCCGGTATCTGGAGGCCGCCGTGCACGGGATTCTGGTGGGTTGCCTGTACCTGCCCAACGGCAACCCGCAGCCGGGGCCGAAGTTCGATTACAAGCTGGCGTGGTTTGAACGGCTGATCCGCTACGCGCAGACGCTTCAGGCCAGTGAGCATCCCGTGGTGTTGGCCGGTGACTACAACGTGGTGCCCACCGACCTCGACATCTACAACCCGCGATCCTGGCTGAAGGATGCGTTGCTGCAACCTGAAAGCCGCGAGTGTTATCAGCGTCTGCTGGGTCAGGGCTGGACCGATTCCTTGCGCCATCTGCATCCGGAAGATCGGCTCTATACCTTCTGGGATTATTTTCGCCAGCACTGGCAAAAGAACTCAGGGCTGCGCATCGATCATCTGTTGCTTAACCCGGCGTTGAGTCCTTATCTGCAGCAGGCTGGAGTCGATGCCTGGGTTCGCAACGAGCCCCATGCGAGTGATCATGCGCCGACGTGGATTCGCTTGAGTTCGCGCAAGCAGCGTTGATATTGGCATGTGCGGCGATTGGCTAAATCAATTGTCAGTCGAGCCGCTTTATCCCTTATACATGGCGCCCATCGGCGGAGAAATCCGGCCCCCTGCATAAGGATCGAGCAATGAGCGAGCCACACCTGAGCAATCTTGCGTTGTACCTGCAGCGCCTGGGCTTCGACGCGCCTCCGGCGCCAACCCTGGAAACCCTGCGCCAACTTCAATTGCGCCACACCGGCGCCTTCGCGTTCGAAAACCTCACCACGTTGTCGGGTCAGCCGGTGCTCATCGACCTGCCGTCCATCGAGCAAAAGGTCCTGCACGATGGCCGCGGTGGTTACTGCTACGAACTCAACAACCTGTTCCTGGCCTTGCTCCAGGCACTGGGCTTCGACGCTCGCGGTATCTCCGGCCGAGTGGTCATGGGCCAGCCCGAAGGCGCATGGACCGCCCGGACACACCGCTTGAGCCTGGTGACCCTTGACGGCGTACGCTACATCACCGACGTCGGCTTCGGCGGCATGGTGCCCACCGCACCGCTGATGCTCGATACCCCGGCTGAACAGTTCACACCTCACGAACCCTATCGCATCGAGCCGCACGAGGATGGCTTCACCCTGCGCGCCAACGTCGCCGGCGAATGGCGGGCGATGTACATTTTCGATTTGCAGCGCCAGGAAGACATCGATTACGCCGTTGGCAACTGGTACGTCTCGACCCATCCGGAGTCGTCTTTCGCCAGGCAGCTGATGGTGGCGCGCACCGGCGAAGGGTGGCGCCGCACGCTGAACAACGGCAGTTTTGCGATTCATCGGATCGGCAGTGAGACTGAACGGCGGCAAGTGACGGATGTGGATGAATTGCTGGGTTTGTTGCGCAGCGAATTCGACATTCGGGTGCCACGGGAGGCGGCATTGCGCCGGGTTATTGAAGGGCTGATTCAACAGCCCTGAGCCTCACAGCTGCAGTCCCTCCTGCACCACCGACAGCAGATTGTCTTCGGTCATGGCAATTGCATCCGGTTGTTGCCCGGATTGATCGATCGCCTGCAGCCACCACTGCGTCTCGCCGTGTTCACTCACGGTTCGCAGCATCGAAAGTGCCTTTGCCTGTGTGCGGATCTCGACCCGCCCGGCACCATCCTCAGTGAAACGAGCGACGGGGTCGAAGGTGATGCTGTGGTGGTTGCCTTCAATCAGTAACTGGTCGATGGCGTAGTCGTAGGTCGCCCCGTCGGGATGACGCTCGAAGACGTGCGTCGGCACTCGCCGGATGTTCAGCCCGGCTTCGCTGAGCGGCTCCAGCCAGGTTTCGATGAGGTGGTACAGCTCGTAAACCTGTGCAGGCCAGCTGTCTATTTGGTGATCTGCACAGAGTGTCTCGTCGGCGCTGGACTGCTGGGTTTGCTTCAGTTTCGCGGCGAGTTGGTCAGCCTTGCTCATGTAGATTTCCTATCGTGGACTCAGTAAGAGCGTACCTCTATCAAGGTAGTGCACGTCTTGCCTTGCGTCATGTTGCCGGGAGGTTTTGGCTTCATATCAGGGAAGGTGCGGCGCAAGTCTCAGGTGTGGAATGGCCATGTGTCCATAATCTGACTGATTAGTTGTATACAACTCTATAGACATTTGTCCTGAGTATTGAATACAGTGTGCGCACAACAAAAACCAGGGAACCCCCCAAACCATGAAAACGCCCCATGTTTCACACCAGCGGCCTGAGGATGAAAATCTCGGGGTCGGCGCGAATATGGCTTACGGCCTGCAACACGTTCTGACCATGTACGGCGGCATCGTTGCGGTGCCTTTGATCATCGGCCAGGCGGCCGGGCTCTCGCCAGCGGACATTGGTTTGTTGATTGCTGCTTCATTGTTTGCAGGGGGGCTGGCGACGCTGCTGCAAACCCTGGGCTTACCGTTTTTCGGTTGCCAATTGCCGCTGGTACAGGGCGTGTCGTTCTCTGGTGTCGCGACGATGGTGGCGATTGTCAGTAGCGGCGGGGAGGGCGGGTTTCAATCGATTCTCGGGGCGGTGATTGCCGCGTCGTTGATCGGCCTGCTGATCACGCCGGTGTTCTCTCGAATCACCAGGTTTTTCCCGCCGCTGGTCACGGGCATTGTGATCACCACCATCGGCCTGACGCTGATGCCAGTGGCTGCACGCTGGGCCATGGGCGGTAACAGCCATGCCCCGGACTTTGGCAGCATGGCGAACATCGGTCTGGCGGCGGTGACACTGGTGCTGGTTCTGCTGTTGAGCAAGATCGGCAGCGCGACCATCTCGCGTTTGTCGATCCTGTTGGCGATGGTCATCGGTACGGTGATCGCGGTGTTCCTTGGCATGGCGGACTTCTCGTCCGTCACTCAAGGCCCGATGTTCGGCTTCCCGACGCCGTTCCACTTTGGCATGCCGACCTTCCACTTCGCCGCGATCCTGTCGATGTGCATCGTGGTCATGGTGACCCTGGTGGAAACCTCGGCCGACATCCTCGCCGTCGGTGAAATCATCGGCACCAAGGTCGATTCCAAACGCCTGGGCAACGGCCTGCGCGCCGACATGCTGTCGAGCATGATCGCGCCGATCTTCGGCTCCTTCACCCAAAGCGCGTTCGCCCAGAACGTCGGGCTGGTGGCGGTGACCGGCATCAAGAGTCGCTTCGTGGTGGCTACCGGCGGTTTGTTTCTGGTGATCCTCGGTTTGCTGCCGTTTATGGGCCGCGTCATCGCCGCTGTACCGACTTCTGTCCTCGGCGGCGCCGGTATCGTGCTGTTCGGCACCGTGGCGGCTAGCGGTATTCGTACGCTGTCCAAGGTCGACTACCGCAACAACGTCAACCTGATCATCGTCGCCACCTCCATCGGCTTCGGCATGATCCCCATCGCTGCGCCGAACTTCTACGACCACTTCCCAAGCTGGTTCGCCACGATCTTCCACTCTGGCATCAGCTCGTCGGCGATCATGGCCATCGTGCTGAACCTGACCTTCAACCACCTCACTGCCGGTAACTCCGATCAGCAGTCGGTGTTCGCGGCCGGCACTGAGCGCGTTCTGCGTTATCAGGATCTGGCAGCGTTGCGCGAAGGGGATTATTTCAGCGAAGGCAAACTGCGTGACTGCGACGGGAATGAGATTCCGGTGGTGGAGGTGGCTCATGCGTCAGACGAGCACCACCCTATCCATGCGAAAAGCAGTGAGCATGTCTGACTGCACTCAAGGGTAGATCGAGAGGCAGGTTGACACTCGCTCCAGTCATGATTGAAAATCGGAATCGAGGTCTGCAATTGCGCATCCTTGGGCTTGGCCTCCAGTATTGGCCCCCCATCTTGTTGGCAGCAGAGAAGCTGGCTCCCTCTGAAGTAGTGACGACTGGCATGCCGGTCGGATTCTGAACCCAAGGTCATTCGTGGTCTGGAGCTAAAGAATCGCTGCGACTACTCCTCGAAATATTCAAAAGGCGTCCTTTGGGGCGCCTTTTTTATTGCCTGGAATCTGGTTTGACAATGGTGCCGACCAAGGTGCCTTCGGCACGTCTTTTGGGATACCAGGTCACGACGTAGTAACCGAAACCACGACGCTCGTTCCTCGGCTCGAGAATGAGTGAGCCAGTGGGGTTTTTGAGTACGGCGACTCTGTGGTCTCCTCGCATTTCCTTGAATTCGCAGTAGATGGGGGCTCCAGGTACGACCATTTTGGCTATGTGAGTCGCGACATCGTCGATGGTGTGGCAGCCATACTTTCCCAAGTCAACTTTGTGGGCTTCCCAAACATGCCGGACGCCGAACCCTTTGTTTATTCCTTTGTGTATCCCGACCCTCAGGAAAATCTCACCTCCCCGTAAATCGAACTTGGGCATGACGGGGGAGAGTGCCAAAGCTCAACGAGCCTGAAGGGTGAGGGACAAGGGTGTTCTCCTTGAGTTTGAGTAACTCTGACACGCGAACAATCCAAGGCTATCGGTAGGCGAAAGGCGCTATTCATAACGTACAAAGTTGCTGATTCACAGGCCGCATCTGGCCATCACCGAAGTCGTTGCTGGCGCTCTGGTCCAAGGTTTACGGGGGTAAAAGGAAAGTAGAAATCTCGGCTACGGAAAGTTAGGAGATTTCCTACTTTCAACGGCGGGATGATTTGAGGGATTGCGTGTTTATGGCGGCCACAAAAAAGCCCCTGAACCTTTCGATTCAGGGGCTTTTCGATATTGCTGTCTGGCTCCACGACCTGGACTCGAACCAGGGACCCAGTGATTAACAGTCACTTGCTCTACCAACTGAGCTATCGCGGAATGGCGTGTATGTTACTGATTCAAAAAGAGAAGTCAAGCATCTATTAGCAATTTGGCGGGTTCACGGGGACGGACGGTGGTTTATCGACCGTGGGCGGTTACCAGAATCGCCTCAGAGGTCTACCATGGCCACCCGGAAGTGGTTACACGCGCTGCCGGCCATTCGCCGAAAAGGTACGCGCCATGAATCACCCAACCACCACACCTCGCCACAACGGGGTGTTCGCATGAGCATCGCTCAAATCAGCTTGCCCAAAGGCGTCGGCCCTCACGCCGAAAAACTGTTCGACGCAATCACTCAGGCCAGCACCGCTGATGAATTGAACCGTGCCGGTGGCAAGGCCGAAGGGTTTGTCCTGGGCCTGGAAAGCACCAAGGCCATCAAAAGCCAGGTCGCCGAATCGCTCTACGTCGCCTATGACGACGCTGCCAGCCAGCGTGCAACCGAACTGGCCTAACCGCCGAATGTGACAGTGGCGAGCATCAGTTTTGCGTACAGCATCGTTGCGGCCAGTTGCACCAGCCACAAGGCCAGGCCGCCGAGAAACACGCCAGCCGCGACTTGCATCACCAGGTTGTTACCGCGTTTGGCCGGGGTGCGAGGCACGAAGTGGTCCAGCTCATCGCGGTCGGCGCGTAGGTCATCGTTTTTCATGTTGGCTCTCGTAAGAATTTCGGGGTGTACATAAAACCTGTGGGAGCGGGCTTGCTCGCGAAGAGGGTGTGTCAGTCGATATCAATGTTGCCTGTTGCACCGCTTTCGCGAGCAAGTCGGATCGCCGCACCGCTGCTCCCACATTTGATCTGTGTGCAGTCTAGAGCGCCCGGTCGCCGGGTTGAGAATTTTCTGAGGCAATTAAAAACGGGAAGCCCTAGGGCTTCCCGTTTTTTTACCACTCGACGACTCAGATCACCGCAACGATGGCCTTGGTCACAACGTCGATGTTGCTCTGGTTCAGCGCGGCCACGCAGATGCGGCCGGTGTCCAGGGCGTAGATACCGAACTCGCTGCGCAGGCGGGTCACTTGCTCGACCGTCAGGCCGGAGTAGGAGAACATGCCGCGCTGACGACCGACGAAGCTGAAGTCGCGCTGCGGGGCGTTTTTCGCCAGCAGGTCGACCATCTGAATGCGCATGCCGCGAATCCGCAGACGCATTTCAGCCAGTTCTTCTTCCCACTGAGCGCGCAGTTCCGGGCTGTTCAGTACAGCGGCGACGATGCTTGCACCGTGGGTCGGCGGGTTGGAGTAGTTGGTGCGGATCACGCGTTTGACTTGCGACAGCACGCGCGCGCTTTCTTCTTTCGATTCGCTGACAATCGACAGGGCGCCCACGCGCTCGCCGTACAGCGAGAACGATTTGGAGAACGAGCTGGAGACGAAGAAGGTCAGGCCCGATTCAGCGAACAGGCGTACAGCTGCGGCGTCTTCGTCGATGCCATCGCCAAAGCCCTGGTAGGCCATGTCGAGGAACGGTACGTGACCTTTGGCTTTCACCACGTCCAGTACGTTATTCCAGTCCGCCGGGCTCAGGTCCACACCGGTCGGGTTGTGGCAGCAAGCGTGCAGGACAACGATGGAGCCGGACGGCAGGGCGTTCAAGTCTTCCAGCAAGCCAACACGGTTCACGTCGTGGGTTGCGGCGTCGTAGTAGCGATAGTTCTGCACCGGGAAGCCGGCCGTTTCGAACAGCGCGCGGTGGTTTTCCCAGCTTGGGTCGCTGATCGCCACGACAGCGTTCGGCAGCAGTTGCTTGAGGAAGTCGGCACCGATTTTCAGTGCGCCAGTACCGCCAACGGCTTGGGTGGTGATGACGCGGCCAGCGGCGATCAGTGGCGAGTCATTGCCGAACAGCAGTTTCTGCACAGCCTGGTCGTAGGCGGCGATGCCGTCGATTGGCAAGTAGCCACGGGAAGCATGTTGAGCGACGCGAATCGTCTCGGCTTCGACAACGGCGCGCAGGAGTGGAATTCGCCCCTCCTCGTTGCAGTAAACACCGACCCCCAGGTTGACCTTGTTGGTACGGGTGTCGGCGTTGAATGCTTCGTTGAGGCCCAGGATTGGATCGCGTGGTGCCATTTCGACAGCGGAGAACAGGCTCATTTTGCGGCGGCTCTGAATGGAAAGTGGAGGGACGTGTCGCGCTCCAGCCGAATGCACTAGAGCGGTGCACAAACGGGGAGCTAGTATAGAGGCCATCTGCGATTGATGGCGACAGACGATTCGGCTTTTACGGTAAGTTTTTCCGATTATTTCTCGACCGTTAGTCGATTGGCATCGTCAAAGGTTTTACCCGATGTAGGACGTTTGCCTTGAAAGCGAGGGCAATCGGCTCCACATTGAGCACAATCCAGTTTTTTCCTCGGGCGACATCGGTCGTTTGCGGTCTTTCCCGTTGCTGCCCGGTTCGCCCGGACAGGCGCGAACCCAGAGGTTTTTCATGTCTGAATTCCAGCTAGTCACCCGCTTCGAGCCCGCCGGCGATCAGCCGGAAGCCATCCGCCTGATGGTCGAGGGCATCGAAGCCGGGTTGGCGCACCAGACGTTGCTCGGTGTGACCGGCTCGGGCAAGACCTTCAGCATCGCCAATGTGATCGCCCAGATTCAGCGTCCGACTCTGGTGCTGGCACCGAACAAGACCCTGGCCGCGCAGTTGTACGGTGAGTTCAAGGCGTTCTTCCCGAACAACGCCGTCGAATACTTCGTTTCGTACTACGACTACTACCAGCCCGAGGCCTACGTGCCGTCATCGGATACGTTCATCGAGAAAGACGCCTCGATCAACGATCACATCGAGCAGATGCGATTGTCGGCGACCAAGGCACTGCTGGAGCGCAAGGACGCGATCATCGTCACCACCGTGTCGTGCATCTACGGTCTGGGCAGTCCGGAAACCTATTTGAAGATGGTTCTGCACGTTGATCGCGGCGACAAGCTCGATCAGCGTGCGTTGCTGCGTCGCTTGGCTGACCTGCAATACACCCGCAACGACATGGAGTTTGCCCGTGCGACCTTCCGGGTCCGCGGCGATGTGATTGATATCCACCCGGCGGAATCCGATTTCGAAGCGATCCGTATCGAGCTGTTCGATGACGAAGTGGAGAGCCTGTCCGCTTTCGATCCGCTGACCGGCGAAGTGATTCGCAAGCTGCCGCGGTTCACGTTCTATCCGAAAAGCCACTACGTGACCCCGCGAGAAACCCTGCTGGGTGCCGTCGAAGGGATCAAAGTCGAGTTGCAGGAGCGCCTGGACTACCTGCGCACCAACAATAAACTCGTTGAGGCCCAGCGCCTGGAGCAGCGCACTCGTTTCGATCTGGAGATGATCCTCGAACTGGGTTATTGCAACGGCATCGAAAACTACTCGCGCTACCTGTCGGGCCGTGAATCCGGCCAGGCGCCGCCGACTTTGTTTGACTACCTGCCGGCTGACGCCTTGCTGGTGATCGACGAATCCCACGTCAGCGTGCCGCAGGTCGGCGCCATGTATAAGGGCGACCGCTCGCGTAAAGAGACGCTGGTGGAATACGGTTTCCGTCTGCCGTCCGCGCTGGATAACCGACCGATGCGCTTCGACGAGTTCGAAAACATCAGCCCGCAGACGATTTTCGTCTCGGCCACGCCGGGTAATTACGAGGCAGAACACGCCGGTCGCGTGGTCGAGCAACTGGTGCGTCCGACTGGCCTGGTGGACCCGCAAATCGAAATCCGCCCGGCGTTGACCCAAGTCGATGATCTGCTCTCGGAGATCGGCAAGCGTGTGGCGCAGGAAGAGCGGGTGCTGGTCACCACGCTGACCAAGCGTATGTCCGAAGACTTGACCGATTACCTGGCCGACCACGGCGTGCGGGTACGTTATCTGCACTCGGACATCGACACGGTGGAACGGGTCGAGATCATCCGCGATCTGCGTCTGGGCACTTTCGATGTGCTGGTGGGGATCAACCTGCTGCGTGAAGGCCTGGACATGCCGGAAGTCTCGCTGGTGGCAATCCTCGATGCAGACAAGGAAGGCTTCCTGCGTTCCGAACGCTCGCTGATCCAGACCATCGGCCGGGCAGCGCGCAACCTCAATGGTCGGGCGATTCTCTACGCGGATCGCATCACCGGTTCCATGGAGCGGGCGATCGGCGAAACCGAGCGTCGTCGCGACAAGCAGATTGCCTTTAACCTGGCCAATGGCATCACGCCCAAAGGCGTGTTCAAGGACGTTGCCGACATCATGGAAGGCGCCACCGTGCCGGGTTCGCGCAGCAAGAAGCGCAAAGGCATGGCCAAGGCCGCCGAGGAAAACGCCAAGTACGAAGCGGAACTGCGCTCGCCGGGTGAAATCGCCAAGCGTATCAAGGCGCTGGAAGAGAAAATGTACCAACTCGCCCGCGACCTGGAGTTCGAAGCAGCGGCGCAGATGCGCGACGAGATTGGCAAGTTGCGGGAGCGGTTGATTACTGTCTGATGGCGAAACGAGGTCCCTGTGGCGAGGGGGCTTGCCCCCGTTCGGCTGCGCAGCAGTCGTAAAACCCGCTAGCGATGTAATCCTGACACATCGCGGCGTCAGGTTTTGGGGCCGCTGCGCAGCCCAGCGGGGGCAAGCCCCCTCGCCACAGGTTCGTGCATGGCTCGAAATTAATGAGCTTCCCCAGCCTTCAATCCCGCAGGCAACGCCTTGGTCAGCAACACCGCAATCATGCTGACCCCCAGCGCAATCCCGACAAAGTGAAACGCATCGTTGTAAGCCATGATCGACGCCTGCTGATGCGCAATTTCACTGAGCTTGCCCAGCGCTGCCGTCTCACTGCCAAACCGGTCCGTCAGCGACGCCATGCGCTCGGCCACCTGCGGGTTGGTCGGCACAATCGCTTCACGTAAATAATCAAAGTAAGTCTTGGTTCGTGCATCCAGCAACGTGGCGAGGAGGGCGATGCCAATCGCGCCGCCGAGGTTGCGCAGGATGTTGAACAGGCTCGACGCCGACCCCGCGTCTTGCGGCAGAATGTACGCCGTGGCGATCAGCGAGATGGTCACCATGATCAGCGGCTGGCCCAGCGCGCGGATGATCTGGATCTGATTGAACTGCGGCCCGGCGAAGTCCGGGTTCAACACCCCCGATGAAAAACTCGCCAATCCAAACAGCCCGAAACCCAACGTGCACAGCCATTTCGGCGAGACGTACTTCATCAGCTTCGGCACCAGCGGAATCAGAAACAGCTGCGGCACGCCCATCCACATGATCACTTCGCCGATCTGCAAGGCGTTGTAGTTCTGGATCTGCGCCAGGTACAGCGGCAACAGGTAGATCGAGCCGTACAATCCGACTCCCATCCCGACACTGGAAATACTCGATAATCCAAAGTTGCGATTGCGCAGGATGCCGAGGTTGATCAGCGGATTGGGCTTGGACGTCTGCACGATCACAAAGGTGATCAGGCTGACTAGCGCGATGCTGCCCAGGGTTACGATCAGGCTGGATTCCAGCCAGTCCTTGCGATGGCCTTCCTCCAAAAACACCTGCAAACAACCGAGGCCGACGCCCAGCGTGAGAATGCCCAGGTAGTCGGTGCTTTTCAGCAGTTCCCAATGAGCTTCTTTCTTCTCCAGGCCGTACATCAGGCCGGCGATCATGATCAGCCCCGGCGGAATGTTGATGTAGAAGATGTATTCCCAGCCCCAGTTCTCGGTCAGCCAGCCACCGAGGGTCGGGCCGATGGAGGGCGCGAATGTTGCGGTCATGGCAAACATCGCCATGCCTTTGGCGCGGTGATGTTCGGGGAGTTTGATCAGCGTGAGGGTGAATGCCAGCGGGATCAGCGCGCCGCCGGTGAAGCCCTGCAAGGCACGGAAGACGATCATGCTTTCCAGGCTCCAGGCCATGGAGCAGAGCAGGGAGGCCGCGAGAAATCCGAGGGACACCCACACTGCCAGCCGTCGCGCCGAGAGCAACTGCACCAGCCACGCCGTCAGCGGGATCATGATGATTTCCGCCACCAGGTACGAGGTGGAAATCCACGAGCCTTCTTCCAGGGTGGCCGACAGCGCGCCCTGAATGTCCTTGAGCGACGAGTTGGTGATCTGGATGTCGAGCACCGCCATGAAGGCGCCGAGCATCACGCTCATCACCGCGATCCAGTCCCGCCGGGTCGGTTCGCCGACCGGTCGGATCAGTTGATCACCGGCCATCGTCAGGCGTGTCTTTGATGTTCACTTTAGCGGTGACCGACATGCCCGGACGAATTTTGCCTTGCAGCGGATTGTCCGCGGCGAAGGTCAGTTTTACCGGAATCCGTTGTACGACTTTGGTGAAGTTGCCGGTGGCATTGTCCGGCGGCAACAGGCTGAACTGCGCGCCCGAGGCGGCAAACAGGCTGTCGACTCGCGCATCGATTGGCATGTCGCTGTAGGCGTCAAAGATCAGTTCGGCTTTTTGGCCGGGCTGCATATGACCAATCTGGGTTTCCTTGAAGTTGGCCTGAATCCAGATGTCCTGATCCGGGACGATCGACATCAGGTAAGCACCTGTCTGCACATACTGGCCTTCGCGGGCGGCGCGCTGGCCGATCAGGCCGCTGATGGGCGCGTGGATTTCGCTGCGGGTCAGGTTCAGCTCGGCCTGGGCCAGATCGGTTTTGGCGTTGGCGATCATGGCGTCGAGGCGTTTGATCTCGGCGCTCAGTGAGTTGATTTGTTGGCGCTGACTTTGGGCGTCCGCCTGGGCCTTGGTCACTTGCGAGCGGGCGATGTGGTTGTCGGCGGAGAGGGTGGTCACCCGTTCTTCCGACACGTAGCCGGGTTTGCGCAGGGTTTGCGCGCGAGACAAGTCGATCTGCGAGCGGCCGAGACTGGCCTGGCTGGACGCGACTTGCGCGTCACTGGCGGCAATCAGGCTGGCTTGCTGAGTGAGTTTGCTCTGGGCTTGCAGGCGTTCGGCCTGGCGGGTCGCGAGGGTAGCGTTGGCGCGGTCGACGGCGAGGTGGAAGTCATCGCCTTCGAGCTCGATCAGCAACTGGCCTTTCTCGACGTGCTGGTTGTCCTGCACCAGCACCTGATCGATGCGCGCGCCCAGTTGGCTCGACACGCGGGTGATCTCGCCCTGGACATAAGCGTTGTCGGTGCTTTCATAGAATCGCCCCTTGAAGAACCACTGGGCGAAAAAGCCCCCGGCAATCAGCAGGACGAGCAGCAGGAAAATAGACAGGCGACGCTTGAGTTGGGCAGGCATGGGCAGACTGTAGTCGAGAAATTGTAAGGAAAGTTATCAGTGGTCAAATCTGGCATACAGCGAATGATGGGTAAATGCCATCGGCTGATAATCGGCCATTCACCAAGGCTAGAGCCCGTTGTAGACGCAACCTTGGCTTAAATGCCCTGCTCACTGGAGCCGGGCGGGCAACGCCTGTTACCATTCGCCCTTTGTTTTATCTTCATTTCGAGACTTGCCATGACCACCGTCCGCACTCGCATCGCGCCATCGCCTACCGGGGATCCCCACGTAGGTACCGCTTACATCGCTTTGTTCAACTACTGCTTTGCCAAGCAGCACGGCGGTGAGTTCATCCTGCGGATCGAAGACACCGACCAATTGCGTTCGACCCGCGAGTCCGAACAACAGATTTTCGACGCCCTGCGCTGGTTGGGTATCGACTGGAGCGAAGGCCCGGACGTTGGCGGCCCGCACGGCCCTTACCGTCAGAGCGAGCGTGGCGACATCTATCAGAAGTACTGCCAGCAGTTGGTCGAAATGGGCCACGCGTTCCCGTGTTTCTGTACGGCCGAAGAGCTGGACCAGATGCGCGCCGAGCAAATGGCCCGCGGCGAAACCCCGCGTTACGACGGCCGTGCGCTGTTGCTGTCCAAGGAAGAAGTCGATCGTCGTCTGGCAGCCGGCGAGCCGCACGTGATCCGCATGAAAGTGCCGAGCGAAGGCGTTTGCGTGGTGCCGGACATGCTGCGTGGTGACGTCGAGATCCCATGGGATCGTATGGACATGCAAGTGCTGATGAAGACCGACGGTCTGCCGACGTACTTCCTGGCCAACGTGGTCGATGACCACCTGATGGGCATCACCCACGTTCTGCGGGGCGAAGAGTGGCTGCCGTCGGCGCCGAAACTGATTCTGCTGTACGAGTACTTCGGTTGGGAGCAACCGCAGCTGTGCTACATGCCGCTGCTGCGTAACCCGGACAAGAGCAAGCTGTCCAAGCGCAAGAACCCGACCTCGGTGACGTTCTACGAACGCATGGGCTTCATGCCGGAAGCGATGCTCAACTACCTCGGGCGCATGGGCTGGTCGATGCCGGACGAGCGTGAGAAGTTCTCGCTGCAGGAAATGGTCGATAACTTCGACCTGAGCCGCGTCTCCCTCGGCGGGCCAATTTTTGACGTCGAGAAGCTGTCGTGGCTCAACGGCCAATGGCTGCGTGACCTGCCGGTGGAAGAGTTCGCTTCGCGCCTGCAAACCTGGGCGCTGAACCCGGAATACATGATGAAGATCGCGCCGCACGTGCAGGGTCGGGTTGAAACGTTCAGCCAGGTTGCACCGCTGGCCGGTTTCTTCTTCGCCGGTGGCGTGAACCCGGACGCCAAGCTGTTTGAGTCCAAGAAGCTGTCGGGCGATCAGGTGCGTCAGTTGATGCAGTTAATCCTGTGGAAGCTGGAAAGCCTGCGTCAGTGGGAGAAGGACAGCATCACCGCAACGATTCAAGCGGTGGTCGAATCCCTGGAGCTGAAGTTGCGTGACGCCATGCCGCTGATGTTTGCCGCGATCACTGGCCAGGCCAGTTCGGTATCGGTGCTCGATGCGATGGAAATCCTCGGTCCGGACCTGACCCGTTTCCGTCTGCGCCAGGCGATCGACCTGCTGGGCGGCGTGTCGAAGAAGGAAAACAAGGAGTGGGAAAAACTGTTGGGCAACATCGCCTGATCCACTCCGTTCCCGTGTAGCAGCTGCCGAAGGCTGCGTTGGGCTGCGCAGCGGCCCTTTGTGGCCGCTACACATTCTGTCTGAAAGGGCAGGGTGGCCGAATCGCGAGTGCTGCGCACTCGAACGCAGCCTGCGGCAGCTGCTACTGGGACGGATATGGCCTCGGATTTATGGGGTTCGGCGGTAAGTGATTGTTATGTCGGCAAAAAACTTTGAAATATTTTAAAAATAAGTTTGACAGCCTTCCGATGCGCCATTAAGATTCGCCCCGTCCTCAGCGATGAGGGGCTATAGCTCAGCTGGGAGAGCGCTTGCATGGCATGCAAGAGGTCGACGGTTCGATCCCGTCTAGCTCCACCAATTTACACTTCAAGGTCTGGCCACACCGGCCTTGAAGCGATCAACACTCAGCGTTGATCTGTTGTATAGAAGGGTTTGCGTCCCCTTCGTCTAGTGGCCTAGGACACCGCCCTTTCACGGCGGTAACAGGGGTTCGAGTCCCCTAGGGGACGCCAGTTTTACAGAAGCGATGTTGCAAAATGTCGCTCCGCCGCGAGGCGAAAAATCCGGGGCTTTAGCTCAGCTGGGAGAGCGCCTGCATGGCATGCAGGAGGTCAGCGGTTCGATCCCGCTAAGCTCCACCAATTTTACAGTTCAAGGTCTGGCCACACCGGCCTTGAATCGATCAGCTCTCAGCACTGATCAGTTGTATAGAAGGTTTTGCGTCCCCTTCGTCTAGTGGCCTAGGACACCGCCCTTTCACGGCGGTAACAGGGGTTCGAGTCCCCTAGGGGACGCCACGATTACCCGCTCTGCGGGATTTTATAAGGGTCATTCAATTATTGAATGGCCCTTTTGTTTGTCTGGCGTTTGGCCAAATCCCCTAATTCTTTCAAACTGTTCTTCAGACCAGCGGTCACATCCACGACTTGCGTAAAATTATTATGAGAATAATATTCTAGTCGTAATATTCGGAGGCAACGATGAACGATAAAAAAGCTCAAACCCGCGAACGCATCCTCAAGGCTGCCAGCGCAGCGCTGATTCAGCGCGGCCCGGCCGAACCGAGCGTGGGCGAAGTGATGGGCGCGGCCGGCCTGACCGTCGGCGGCTTCTACGCGCACTTCGAAAGCAAGGACGCGATGATGCTGGAAGCGTTCAAGCAACTGCTCGGTCACCGTCGTGGCTTGATCGCCGACATGGACGCCGAATTGACCGGCGAAGAGCGTCGCGCGTTGGTCGCTGCATTTTATCTGTCTCGCAAACACCGTGATTCCTCTGAGTCAGCCTGCCCGATTCCGGCTTCTGTCGGTGAGCTGGGGCGCCTGCCGGACGCGTTTCGCGTGGCGTTGAATGAACATGTGGAAATGATGGTCGCGCAGTTGGCGGCCAGCCCGGAAGACACTGATAAAGCCTTGGCCGACATGGCCTTGATGGTCGGTGGTTTGGCTTTGGCTCGCGCGTTGGGGCCAGGAGAGTTGTCCGATCGATTGCTGCGCGCCGCCAAGTCTGCGGTGCTGTGACCTAAAGGTATTAGCCTGAGGAGTGAAAGCGATGAGCACGTTGAAGTGGGTTCGTGGCGTTAATGGCACCTTGGGCTGGTTCGCACCGAAACTGGTCGCGAGCAAAATGCGACTGGCATTCATGACGCCGCGGGAACTGCCACCGCGCGATTGGGAATTACCGCTGCTGGCGAAGTCCGAGCGAATCACCCTGCGCTTCGGCCTCTCGGCGCTGCGTTGGGGGCAAGGCCCCGCCGTGTTGCTGATGCACGGTTGGGAAGGCCGGCCGACGCAGTTTGCCAGCCTCATCACCGCGTTGGTCGATGCCGGTTACACCGTGGTTGCGCTGGACGGTCCGGCCCACGGTCGCTCGCCGGGTCGCGAAGCCAATGTAGTGCTGTTCGCCCGGGCCATGCTTGAAGCCGCTGCCGAGTTGCCGCCGCTGCAAGCCGTCATCGGTCATTCCATGGGCGGCGCCAGTGCCATGCTCGCCGTTCAGTTGGGCTTGCGTACCGAAACCCTGGTCACTATCGCTGCCCCGGCGCGGATTCTCGGCGTGTTGCGCGGTTTCGCGCGCTATGTGCGGCTGCCGCCGAGAGCCCGCTCGGCGTTCATTCGTCAGGTCGAAAGAGACGTCGGCATGCGCGCTGCTGCGCTGGATGTCGCGCACTATCAGCTCGACATGCCCGGCCTGATCGTTCACGCCGAAGATGATAACTACGTTCCGGTCAAGGAATCGCAGCTGATCAACGAAGCCTGGTTCGACAGCCGTTTACTGCGCCTGGAAGAGGGTGGTCATCAACGGGTGCTGGCTGACCCTCGGGTGATCGAAGGCGTTCTCTCGTTGCTCGCCGGTCGCAGTCTGCAATCGCGCCAATCGGCCTGAGCATCCGTTACACTGCCCCGGTGAAAATTTTCTGACCGGGAGTGGGGCATGGGCTGGGATCGGGCAACGCCATTTATCATTGATCTGGAAGTCGGCGCAGAGGACATCGATGGGCTGGGTCACGCGAATAACGCGGTGTACGTGACCTGGCTCGAGCGCTGTGCCTGGCGCCACTCCCAGCGGCTTGGCCTGGACCTGGTCGAATATCGTCGACTGGATCGGGCGATGGCGGTGGTGCGGCACGAGATCGATTACCTGGCGGCCGCCTATGAAGGCGATGAGTTGCAATTGGCGACATGGATCGTCGATTGGGACCAACGTCTGAAAATGACCCGCCACTTCCAGTTGAAGCGCCCCAGCGACAACACCACGTTGCTGCGGGCCCAAACCACCTTCGTCTGCATCGAACTGTCGACCGGCAAGCCCAAGCGCATGCCGGCGGAGTTCATCGAGGGTTATGGCCCTGCACTGCAACTCCCGGCCTGACTGTCCCTTGTAGGAGCTGTCGAGTGAAACGAGGCTGCGATCTTTTGATGTTGTCTTTGAAGTGCAAGATCAAAAAATCGCAGCCTCGTTTCACTCGACAGCTCCTACACGGGCTAAACCTGTAAACTGCCGCACGTTTTTCGTTGAGTGTGTTTTTCATGCAAATTGCTTTGGCGCCCATGGAGGGGTTGGTCGACAACATCCTGCGGGACGTGCTGACCCGTGTGGGCGGTATCGATTGGTGCGTGACCGAGTTCATTCGGATCAACGACCAGCTGCTCACGCCTGCCTATTACCACAAGTTCGGCCCCGAACTGTTGACCGGCGCCCGCACCGCGTCCGGCGTGCCGCTGCGGGTGCAGCTGCTCGGTTCCGATCCGGTGTGCCTGGCGGAAAATGCTGCGCTGGCCTGCGAACTGGGTTCCGAGGTCATCGACCTCAACTTCGGCTGCCCGGCCAAGACTGTGAACAAGTCCCGTGGCGGCGCCGTCCTGCTTAAAGAACCTGAGCTGCTGAACCAGATCGTCGAACACGTGCGTCGCGCCGTTCCGGCGCACATTCCGGTGACTGCCAAGATGCGCCTCGGTTTCGACAGCCCGGACGGTGCGCTGGTGTGTGCCACGGCCCTGGCCGAAGGTGGCGCGGCACACATCGTGGTTCACGCACGGACCAAAACTGACGGCTACAAGCCGCCAGCCCATTGGGAATGGATCCCCCGAGTGCAAGATGTCGTCAAGGTGCCGGTGTTCGCCAATGGCGACATCTGGAGCGTCGAAGACTGGCGTTGTTGCCGCGAAATCAGCGGTGTCGAGGACATCATGCTCGGTCGCGGCCTGGTGTCGCGCCCGGACCTGGCACGGCAAATCGCAATGGCGCGAGCTGGTGAGGACGTCGTCGAGATGACCTGGGCCGAGTTGTTGCCGCTGATTCAGGACTTCTGGTTGCAAGCCAAGGCGCAGATGACGCCACGCCAATCGCCGGGTCGCTTGAAGCAGTGGCTGGCGATGCTGACCCGCAATTATCCCGAGGCGGTCGAGCTGTTCACCGTCCTGCGTCGCGAGACCGAACTGGATCAGGTCTCACGTTTACTGGGTCTTCAGGTGTCCGAAGCCGCCTGAAAAAATCTGTAAATAATCTCTTGAAAAGCAATCCAAACGCATCCCGATCAACGGGACGCAAAAGCCAGCGCTGTAGCACTAAGGCAGAGCAATGAAAAGGGCGCCACTGGCGCCCTTTTTTGTGCCCGTCATCTCGAACTTAACGCACGTTCCGTAGCAGCTGCCGAGCAGCGCGAGGCTGCGTTCGGCTGCGAAGCAGTCGTAAAACCTGCAAGCGAGTTTTAACTGAAACACCGCGTCGTCTGAATCAACGACTGCTTCGCAGCCGAACGCAGCCTCGCGCTGCTCGGCAGCTGCTACAAGAGTTTCATGCGCTTCGGCGTTATTTGAGGAGCTTCTGGAAGTCCTCCACCGGCAGCGGCGGGCTGTGCAAATACCCCTGATAAAAATGGCAGCCCAGCCCCTGCAAGAATTCCAGCTGCTCCGGCGTCTCTACCCCTTCGGCAATCACTTTCAATTCCAGGCTACGGGCCATGGCAACGATGGCGCGGATGATCTCGGCGTCGTTGGGGTCGGTGGTGGCGTCGCGGATGAACGATTGGTCGATTTTCAGGGTGTCGACCGGCAGACGCTTGAGGTAGGTCAGCGAGGAATAACCGGTGCCGAAATCGTCCATGGCGAAACTCACGCCGAGTTTTTTCAGGCTACGCATTTTGTTGATGGTGTCTTCCAGGTTCTGGATCACGATGCCTTCGGTGATTTCCAGTTTCAGCAGCGAGCAGGGCAGACCGTGGCTGGCGAGGCTGTGTTCGATGCGTTCGACAAAGTCATTCTGACGAAATTGCCGTGGGCTGATGTTGACGCACAGGCTGAAGTCGAGCGGGTCTATCAGGCCCTTGGCAATCAGCTGCCTGAAGGCGGCGCAAGCTTCATCGATGATCCATGTGCCGACTTCCAGAATCAGGCCGCTGTCCTCCAGTACCTTGATGAACTCGGTGGGCGATTGCGCGCCGAGGTCCGGATGGTTCCAGCGCACCAGCGCCTCGGCGCCGACGATGCGGTCGTTCCGGGCGTCGACCTGAGGCTGGTAGTGCACGCGGAACTCACCCCGGGAAAGGGCCAGGCGCAGGTCGGTTTCCATGCGCAAGCGTTCGCTCGCCGCCTTCTGCATGGTGTTGTGGTACATCTGCGCGGTGTTGCGGCCCGAATCCTTGGCCCGGTAGAGGGCGATGTCGGCGCGTTTGAGCAGGTCGGTCGGGGTCGAGCCGTGATCGGGAATCAGCGCGATACCGATGCTCGGGGTTACTTGCAGGCGTTGTCCGTCGAGGAACATCGGCTCCGACAGCAGTTCACGCAAGGTGTCCGCCAGTTGCAGGACTTGCTCGCTGACGTCGTTGCGCGAGCCTTCGAGCCCGCTGAGCAGCACCACGAACTCATCACCGCCCAAACGCGCGACGGTGTCTTCCATGCGCACGCTGGCTTCGAGGCGCGCAGTGATGATTTTCAGCACCGTATCGCCCACCGGATGACCGAGCGAATCATTGATGTGCTTGAAGTGATCAAGGTCGAGAAACATCAGGGCGCCACGCAGGTTGTGGCGCTTGAGCAGGGCAATCTGCTGACTCAGGCGATCCATCAGCAGGGCGCGGTTGGGCAGGTTGGTCAGCGGGTCGTGGTAGGCCAGGTGACGGATCTGCGCTTCGGCGTTTTTCAGCAGGCTGACGTCCCGCGCGGTCAGCAGCAGGCAGGCGGTTTCGTTGAGGGTGATCGGTTCTACCGACACTTCGACGGTCAGCAACTCGCCGCGTTTATTGCGTCCGAGCATTTCCTGATGAAGTACCCGACCCTTGATCTGGAGTTCGGCGAGCAGCGCCGAACGTTGTTTTTCCTCGGCCCAGATGCCGACCTGATACACCGTGCGACCAACCACTTCATCAGCGCGGTAACCGGTCAGGCGGCAAAAGCCATCGTTAACCTCCAGATAACGCCCGGTGTCGCGCTCGGTGATGGTGATGGCGTCGGGGCTGGAGTGGAACGCCTTGGCGAACTTCTCTTCGCTGGCCTTGAGCGCGGCTTCCGAGCGTTGCTGCTGAGTGATATCGCGCAGGGTGGTGACAACGCACGGCTGGTCACCGACGCTGATCTGGCGGCTGGAAATCACGCAGGTCAGGGCTTGCCCGTCTTTGTGCTGAACGAGGATCGCCACGTTGTTCAGACCCTGTTCGCGGATGACCTGCTCGATGCGTCGCAGGCTTTGCGCCGATGCGTCCCATAGACCGATTTCGTCGGCGCCGCGGCCAATCACGTCGGCGGCGCTCCAGCCGAAGGTCTGGGTGAAGCTGGAGTTGATCTCGATAAATTGGCCGGTGTCCTGACGGGTCACGCAAATCGGGTCCGGGCTGACCTGGAACAGGGTGGCGAACTTCTCTTCGGACGCTACCAGCAGCTGCTCACGTTCCACCTGATCGGTAATGTCGAGCAGGGTGCCGGCCATGCGCAGCGGGACACCGTTTTCATCGCGATAGAGTCGGGCGCGGCTTTCCAGGAAGCGCGAGCTACCGTCCGGCAGTTGCACGCGGTAGGTCAGTTGATAATTGCCGGCAGGGCCTTCTCGGAGGCTGCGATAGGCATCGCGCATGGTGTCGCGCTCTTCGCCGGGCACGCCTTCGAAAAACTCGTCGAAGGATTCATGGAAAGGTATGGGGTCCAGCCCGTGCAGCTGGGCGGCGCGTGCCGAGCCGTAAAGCATGCCACTGGGAATGTGCCAGTCCCAGGTGCCGAGTTGCGCGGAATCCAGCGCCAGGTCGAGGCGCTCCTGGCTGTCTTTCAGGGCATGTTCGGCGGCTTTGCGTTCGGTGGTGTCAAGGAACGTACTCAGCAGATAAGGCTGGCCTTCGAGCTCGACCTTTTGCGCGCTGAGGATTCCGTCGTGGATCTGGCCGTTGCTGGCACGAAATTGCACCTCCATGCTGACCAGTTCGCCCTTGGCCTTGGTGGCTTTGACGAGTTGCGCCCGTTGCTCCGGATGCACCCAGAGGCCCAGTTCCAGAGTGGTGCGACCAATAGCGTTCTGCACTGGCCAGCCAAACAGGCTTTCGAAATACTGGTTGGCTTCGCTGATCAGACCGTCTTCCTGGCGAGTCAGCAGCACCATGTTCGGACACAGGTGGAACAGCGTGGCGAAGCGTTTTTCCGAGCTGCTCAACGCCTGTTCGCGCTGGCGCTGGTGGGTGATTTCACGGATGACGCCAATCATCCGTGGTCGACCGTGTTTGTCCGGCAGCAGACTGCCGTTGATCTCAAGCCAGTGCAGGCTGCCGTCGGGCCAGCGGATGCGGTGATGCATTGCCTGTTCCAGCGGGGCGCCGGCGATCACCGCGTCGAAGGCGCGAATGGTTTTCGCCCGATCCTCTGGCGGCAGCAAGTCGAGGTATTCCAGATCCGCCGGCAGCGGTTGCCGGGGATCGAAGCCGAACAGCGCCTGAGTCCCCCGCGACCAGCTGATCTGCCCACGTTCAATGTCCCAATACCAGGCGCCCAACCGTGCACCGTTAAGGGCGGCCAGCAATTGTGGGGCGCTTTCCCAGCTCTGCTCGGACCGTTTTGGGTCAAGCGCCTGTATACGCGGCATCGGCGGAATACGGTCAACAGATTTCGGCATTGGCAAGCCTTGGCTGAGTGGGGTATCAGTTTCAGTGACTCGAGGCTCTATAGGAGTAGCACAGCTTAGCCGAGAGTCCCTGGCAGATCGATTTGCGCATCCAGCAAGGCCATGAAGGCCCGTGCCGCATTCGACAGCGTCCGCTCTGTGTGCAGGATATAGCCTAGCTGGCGAGTCAGTTGTATGCCCGGTAAAGGAATTCTCGCAACCTGATCATCAAGCATGGTGCGCGGCAACACGCTCCAGGCCAGGCCGATCGAGACCATCATCTTGATGGTTTCCAGGTAATTGGTACTCATGGCGATGTTCGGCGTCAGGCCTTGAGCTTCGAACAGACGCCGGACGATGTGGTGAGTAAAGGTGTTGCCGCCGGGGAATACCGCCGGGTGCAGGGCGATGTCCGCCAGGCTGACCGGGCCGTGGCTGATCAGCGAGTGCTCCGGGGCGACCACGAAGTCCAGCGGGTCGTCCCACACCGGCGTGGCCTTGACCAGTGCGTGGGGCTCCGGCGCCAGGGTAATGACCGCCAGTTCGGCGCGGCCATGGAGGATTTCTTCGTAGGCCACTTCCGAATCTAAGAACTGAATATCCAGCGCCACTTGCGGGTAACGTCGGGTGAACTCCCTTAATAAGGGGGGTAAGCGGTGCAGGCCGATGTGGTGACTGGTGGCCAGGGTCAGGCGGCCGCTCACTTCGCCGGTCAGGTTGGTCAGGGCGCGGCGGGTGTCGTCCAGCACATTCAGAATCTGATAGGCCCGTGGCAGCAAGGCGCGTCCGGCCTCGGTCAGGCTGACTTCACGGCCCAGGCGATCGAACAGGCGCACCTTCAATTGCTGCTCCAGTCCGGCGATACGCTTGCTGATGGCCGGTTGCGTCAGGTGCAGCCGTTCGCCAGCGCCAGAGAAGCTGCCGCTCTCGGCAATCGCGATAAAAGCATTGAGGTTGGCGAGGTCCATTGCGGTATTCCAGTTGGTTATCCAAAGCATGAAAAATATGAATTTGAGTTATTTAATGTAACCCCCTAGGATCGACCTCACAAGCCAAGGGGTTATTGAATCTCTCAAGATCCAGGGCATAGAAACACGCTGATGAGGACCGTCTGATGGCCGGCAAAACGCTTTACGACAAGCTTTGGGATTCCCATGAAGTGAAACGGCGCGACGATGGGTCGTCGCTGATCTATATCGACCGCCACATCATCCATGAAGTGACATCGCCCCAAGCTTTCGAAGGCCTGCGACTGGCCGGGCGCAAGCCTTGGCGCGTCGACTCGATCATCGCCACCCCGGACCACAACGTACCGACCACTCCTGATCGCAAGGGCGGCATCGAAGCGATTACCGATCAGGTCTCGCGCCTGCAGGTTCAAACCCTCGATGACTATTGCGACGAATATGGCATCACCGAATTCAAAATGAATGACGTGCGTCAGGGCATCGTCCACGTGATTGGTCCGGAGCAGGGCGCCACCTTGCCGGGCATGACCGTGGTCTGCGGCGACTCGCACACCTCGACCCACGGCGCGTTTGGCGCATTGGCCCACGGCATCGGGACTTCCGAGGTCGAACACGTGTTCGCCACGCAATGCCTGGTGGCGAAGAAAATGAAAAACATGCTGGTGTCGGTCGAGGGCAAGTTACCGTTCGGCGTGACCGCCAAGGACATCGTGCTCGCCGTCATCGGCAAGATCGGCACCGCCGGCGGTAACGGCCACGCCATCGAGTTCGCCGGCAGCGCCATTCGCGATTTGTCCGTCGAAGGCCGCATGACCATCTGCAACATGTCCATTGAAGCCGGCGCGCGTGTGGGCCTGGTGGCTGCCGACGAAAAAACCGTGGCTTACGTCAAGGGCCGTCCATTTGCCCCGAAAGGCGCGGAATGGGACATGGCGGTCGAAGCCTGGAAAGACCTGGTGTCCGACGCCGATGCGGTGTTCGACACCGTGGTCGAGCTCGACGCCACTCAGATCAAGCCGCAAGTCAGCTGGGGCACTTCGCCCGAGATGGTCCTGGCGGTTGATCAGAACGTGCCGGACCCGGCGAAGGAAATGGACCTGGTCAAACGCGGTTCCATCGAGCGCGCCTTGAAATACATGGGTTTGAGCGCCAACCAGGCGATCACCGACATTCAACTGGACCGCGTCTTCATTGGTTCCTGCACCAACTCGCGGATCGAAGACTTGCGTGCTGCGGCGGTGATCGCCAAGGGCCGTAAAGTCGCTTCGACCATCAAGCAAGCCATCGTGGTGCCGGGCTCGGGCCTGGTGAAGGCGCAAGCCGAGGCCGAAGGCCTGGACAAGATTTTCCTCGAAGCCGGTTTCGAGTGGCGTGAACCGGGTTGCTCGATGTGCCTGGCGATGAACCCGGACCGTTTGGAGTCGGGCGAACATTGCGCGTCGACCTCCAACCGCAACTTCGAAGGGCGTCAGGGCGCCGGTGGCCGTACGCACCTGGTCAGCCCGGCCATGGCCGCGGCGGCTGCCGTCCACGGTCGTTTCATCGACGTTCGCGAACTGATCTGAGGAAACGCACATGAGAGCTTTTACCCAACACACCGGTTTGGTCGCGCCATTGGACCGTGCCAACGTCGACACCGACCAGATCATTCCGAAGCAGTTCTTGAAGTCGATCAAGCGCACCGGTTTTGGTCCGAACCTGTTCGACGAATGGCGCTACCTGGACGTGGGCTATGCCTACCAGGACAACTCCAAGCGTCCGCTGAACAAGGATTTCGTGCTCAACGCCGAGCGTTATCAAGGCGCCAGCGTACTGCTGGCCCGCGAGAACTTCGGTTGCGGCTCCAGCCGTGAACACGCGCCGTGGGCGCTGGAAGAGTACGGTTTTCGCAGCATCATTGCGCCGAGCTACGCCGACATCTTCTATAACAACAGCTTCAAGAACGGCTTGCTGCCGATCATCTTGAGCGACGCTGAAGTGGATGAGTTGTTCCAGCAGGTCGAGGCGAATCCTGGCTACGAGTTGACGGTTGATCTGCAAGCCCAGACCGTGACCCGGCCTGACGGCAAGGTCTACAGCTTTGAGCTTGACGAGTTCCGCAAGCATTGCCTGGTCAACGGCCTGGACGACATCGGCCTGACCTTGCAGGACCACGAAGCGATTGCGGCGTTTGAAGCCAAACACCGTGCGAGCCAGCCTTGGTTGTTTCGCGACGTTTGATTTTGCGTAAGGCGACATGACGCCATCGCGAGCAAGCTCGCTCCCACATTGGATTTGCGGCGTACACAAAATCCCTGTGGGAGCGAGCTTGCTCGCGATGGCGGCACCCCAGGCAACACAAGACTCACCCCAAAAAGGAAGTCCATATGACCAGCAACGCCCAGCACAGCCAAGTCGTACAAAAGCAATTCGGTGAACAAGCCTCGGCCTATCTGAGCAGCGCGGTACACGCTCAGGGCACCGAATTTGCGCTGCTACAGGCTGAACTGGCAGGGCAGGGCGATGCTCGTGTGCTGGATCTGGGCTGCGGCGCTGGTCACGTGAGTTTTCACGTGGCCGCGCTGGTGAAAGAAGTGGTGGCCTACGATTTGTCGCAGCAGATGCTCGACGTGGTGGCCGGTGCCGCCGTCGATCGCGGTCTGACCAACGTGTCCACCGTGCTGGGCGCCGCCGAGCGCCTGCCCTTCGCCGATGGCGAATTCGATTTCGTCTTCAGCCGTTATTCGGCGCACCATTGGAGCGATCTCGGCCTGGCCCTGCGAGAGGTTCGTCGGGTGCTGAAGCCGGGCGGCGTGGCGGCGTTCATCGACGTGTTGTCACCGGGCAGTCCATTGTTCGACACTTACCTGCAAAGCGTCGAAGTGCTGCGCGACACCAGCCATGTGCGCGATTATTCCGCCGGCGAGTGGTTGCGTCAGGTCAGCGAAGCGGGGTTGCATACCCGCAGCACCACCCGTCAACGGCTGCGCCTTGAATATACCTCCTGGGTCGAGCGCATGCGCACGCCCGAGGTGATGCGCGCGGCAATCCTCGAGTTGCAGCAATCGATGGGCAATGAAGTACGCGAATATTTTGAGATTGAGGCCGATGGTTCGTTCAGTACCGATGTGCTGGTGCTGATGGCTGAGCGATAAGCTCTGAACGATAGAATTTTTCCCGGCTAACCCGTGACCCACGGGCGCACCGACTGATGACATGAGGAAAGCATGAGCAAGCAGATTCTGATTCTCCCAGGCGACGGTATTGGCCCGGAAATCATGGCCGAAGCGGTCAAGGTGCTGGAGCTGGCCAACACCAAGTACAGCCTGGGCTTCGAGCTGAGCCATGACGTGATCGGTGGCGCTGCCATCGACAAGCACGGCGTGCCGCTGGCTGACGAAACCCTGGAACGTGCACGCGCGGCAGACGCTGTACTGCTCGGCGCCGTGGGCGGCCCGAAATGGGACACCATCGAGCGTGATATCCGCCCTGAGCGCGGCCTGCTGAAAATCCGTGCGCAACTGGGCCTGTTCGGCAACCTGCGTCCGGCGATCCTGTACCCGCAACTGGCCGAGGCTTCGAGCCTGAAGCCTGAAATCGTTGCTGGCCTGGATATCCTGATCGTCCGTGAACTGACCGGTGGTATCTACTTCGGCGCGCCACGCGGTACCCGCACCCTGGAAAACGGCGAGCGTCAGGCTTACGACACCCTGCCGTACAGCGAAAGCGAAATCCGCCGTATCGCCCGTGTCGGTTTCGACATGGCCATGGTGCGCGGCAAGAAGCTGTGCTCGGTGGACAAGGCCAACGTGCTGGCCTCCAGCCAGCTGTGGCGTGAAATCGTCGAACAAGTGGCCAAGGATTACCCTGAAGTCGAACTGAGCCACATGTACGTCGACAACGCCGCCATGCAGCTGGTGCGTGCACCGAAGCAATTCGACGTGATCGTCACCGACAACCTGTTCGGCGACATTCTTTCCGACCAGGCGTCGATGCTCACCGGTTCCATCGGCATGCTGCCGTCGGCGTCGCTGGATACCAACAACAAAGGCATGTACGAGCCGTGCCACGGTTCGGCGCCGGACATCGCTGGCAAGGGCATTGCCAACCCGTTGGCGACCATTCTGTCGGTGTCGATGATGCTGCGTTACAGCTTCAATCTGCAGGATGCGGCCGATGCGATCGAGAAGGCCGTCAGTCTGGTATTGGACCAGGGCTTGCGCACTGGCGACATCTGGTCGGCCGGTTGTACTAAAGTCGGTACGCAGGAAATGGGTGACGCAGTAGTCGCCGCGCTGCGGAATCTGTAATCTCTCGGGCCCGCTGCAACTTTCACTCTTGAAAGCAGCGGCCCACTTTTTAAAGAAGGTGTAGTTGCGATGAAACGTGTAGGTCTGATCGGTTGGCGCGGTATGGTCGGTTCCGTGCTCATGCAGCGGATGCTGGAAGAGCAGGATTTCGATCTTATTGAGCCGGTGTTTTTCACCACTTCCAATGTCGGTGGCCAAGGCCCGTCCGTGGGCAAGGACATTGCTCCGCTCAAGGACGCTTACAGCATTGATGAGCTGAAAACCCTCGACGTGATTCTGACCTGCCAGGGTGGCGACTACACCAGCGAAGTTTTCCCGAAACTGCGCGAAGCCGGCTGGCAGGGTTACTGGATCGACGCCGCTTCCAGCCTGCGCATGCAGGATGACGCGGTGATCGTGCTGGACCCGGTGAACCGCAAGGTTATCGACCAGCAGCTCGACGCAGGCACCAAGAACTACATCGGCGGCAACTGCACCGTCAGCCTGATGCTGATGGGCCTGGGCGGTCTGTTCGAAGCCGGTCTGGTCGAGTGGATGAGCGCCATGACTTATCAGGCGGCCTCCGGTGCCGGCGCGCAGAACATGCGTGAACTGATCAAGCAAATGGGCGCGACCCACGCCGCTGTCGCTGATCAACTGGCCGACCCGGCCAGCGCGATCCTCGACATCGACCGCCGTGTGGCCGAAGCCATGCGCAGCGACGCGTACCCGACCGAAAACTTCGGCGTACCGCTGGCCGGCAGCCTGATCCCGTGGATCGACAAGGAGCTGCCGAACGGTCAGAGCCGCGAAGAGTGGAAAGCCCAGGCCGAGACCAACAAGATCCTCGGTCGCTTCAAAAGCCCGATTCCGGTCGATGGCATCTGCGTGCGTATCGGCGCCATGCGCTGCCACAGCCAGGCGCTGACCATCAAACTGAACAAAGATGTACCGATCGCCGATATCGAAGGGCTGATCAGCCAGCACAACCCTTGGGTCAAACTGGTGCCGAACAGCCGCGAAGCCAGCATTCAGGAACTGAGCCCGACGAAAGTCACCGGCACCCTGAACGTACCGGTTGGCCGTCTGCGCAAGCTGAACATGGGCACGCAGTACGTCGGCGCGTTCACCGTTGGCGACCAACTGCTGTGGGGCGCGGCCGAACCGCTGCGTCGCATGCTGCGGATCCTGCTTGAGCGTTGATCGGTTGAAGTAATAAAAGAACCCGTGCCTTGAAAGAGGTGCGGGTTTTTTTATCCCCGACAGTCTGAAATTCATCGGTTGCCTGATCGGCCGCCTTCGCGAGCAAGCCCGCTCCCACATTTGAAATGCATTCCAAATGTGGGAGCGGGCTTGCTCGCGAAGGCGGCGGTTGAGGCGCCGCAAAGTCCCGGCAGAATTGCCTGCATGCCAACCACCCGGTAAAGTGCCGCTCCCCCCGTTTCGCCAGAGGTAGAACCATGAGCCAGTCCTTTGATATTGCCGTGATCGGCGCCACCGGTACTGTCGGCGAAACGCTCGTGCAGATTCTCGAAGAACGCGACTTCCCGGTGGGCAATCTGCACCTGCTCGCCAGCAGCGAATCGGCCGGGCATTCGGTGCCGTTTCGCGGCAAGAACGTGCGGGTGCGGGAAGTCGATGAGTTCGACTTCAGCAAGGTCCGGCTGGTGTTCTTCGCTGCCGGCCCGGCGGTAACCCTGAGTTTCGCTTCGCGTGCCACGGCCGCCGGTTGCTCGCTGATCGACCTGTCCGGCGCGTTGCCGGCTGATCAGGCGCCACACGTCGTGCCTGAAGCCAACGCTCAGGTGCTGGCCGGTTTGAAAAAACCGTTCCAGGTCAGCAGTCCAAGCCCTTCGGCCACCACGTTGGCGGTAGTACTCGCGCCGTTGCTCGGTTTGCTCGACCTGCAACGCATCAATTTGACCGCCAGCCTGGCCGTGTCTGCCCAGGGCCGCGAAGCCGTCACCGAGCTGGCACGGCAAACGGCCGAGCTGCTCAATGTGCGTCCGCTGGAGCCGACCTTCTTCGATCGGCAGATGGCCTTCAATTTGCTGGCGCAAGTGGGCAAGCCAGATGATCAGGGTCACACGCTGCTGGAAAAACGCCTGGTACGCGAGCTGCGTCAGGTCATGGCGCTGCCTTTATTAAAGATTTCCGTCACTTGCATTCAAGCGCCGGTGTTTTTTGGCGATAGCTTTAACGTGACCTTGCAGTCATCGAGCGACATCGACCTGGCAAAAGTCAACGCCGCCCTGGAAGACGCGCCCGGTATCGAGTTGGTGGAAGCCGGCGATTACCCGACGCCGGTAGGCGATGCGGTAGGGCAGGACGTGGTCTACGTTGGTCGGGTTCGCAGCGGGATCGACGACCTGTCGGAACTTAATTTGTGGCTGACGTCAGATAACGTACGCAAAGGTGCCGCGCTCAATGCTGTGCAGGTGGCTGAATTGTTGATAAAAGACCTGCTGTAAAAGATACTTGGCAACAATTTGTCGAATGAATCCAGCCGGGCGCTATGCTTGGCCGGACTGCTGAAGGCGGGCTCCCTCCGGGGCTTTGCGTGGCATGAATGAAATGATCGCGCGCGACGACTCTTCGCCGCCGCGCGCAATGCCTTACGGCAGCGACTATCAACACCTTCTCGCTGGCCGAGGAATGTTCAAACAAAGGATGAGGCTATGGTTCAAGTTCGCAAACTGGTGTTAGCAATAGCGGCCGCCTCGGCGCTGTCCTCCGGTATGGCGCATGCCCTCGGGCTTGGGGAATTGACCCTGAAGTCGACGCTGAACCAGCCCCTGGTGGCAGAAATCGAGTTGCTCGACGTCAAGGACCTCACCGCTGCCGAAGTGGTTCCGAGCCTGGCTTCGCCCGCAGATTTCGCCAAGGCCGGTGTCGACCGCCAGGCGTTTCTCAATGACCTGACCTTTACCCCGGTGCTCAACGCCAGCGGCAAAAGCATCCTGCGTGTGACCTCCAGCAAACCGCTCTCCGAACCCATGGTGAAATTCCTGGTTCAGGTGATGTGGCCCAACGGTCGCCTGCTGCGCGATTACAGCGTGCTGCTCGATCCGTCCAAATTCTCGCCGCAAACCGCTGATGCGGCTGCGCAGCCTGCACCGACGCAAACCGTCACCGCACCGGTGACCGGTGGCACCAAACCAACCCAGTACACCACCGCGCCGCGCGATACCCTGTGGGAAATCGCTGCGAAAACTCACACTGGCGGCTCGGTCCAGCAAACCATGCTGGCCATCCAGGCGTTGAATCCGGATGCCTTTATCGACGGCAACATCAACCGGTTGAAAGCCGGTCAGGTGCTGCGTCTGCCGGATCAGGCGCAGAGCAGCAGCCTGCCGCAACCAAAGGCCATTGCTGAAGTCTCCGCGCAGAACACCGCGTGGCGTCAGGGTCGTCGCTACGTGGCGAAGCCCGGGACCGGACAGCAGCAGCTCGATGCCACCAAACGCGCTCGCGGCGAAGGCCCTTCGTCGCAAACGGCGACAGACAAGCTGAGCCTGGTCTCTGCCGAGTCCGGCAAGGCCGGTGGCAAAGGTGCCGCGGGTGATGCCAAGAATTTGAGCAACAAGCTGGCCGTGACCCAGGAAAGCCTCGACACGACCCGTCGTGACAATGCCGAATTGAAAAGCCGCATGACCGATCTGCAAAGTCAGCTGGACAAGCTGCAACGCCTGATCGAACTGAAGAACAATCAACTGGCCAAGTTGCAGGCTGAAGGTGCGGCGGGTGCGCCGGCACCAGGTGCGACCGCTCCGGCAATGTCAGCCGAACTCGCAGCCAATCCTGATGCAACGCCTGCACCTGCGCCTGAGGCCACTCCGGCTCCGGCCGAGAAGCCAGTCGAACTGACGCCAGCAGCATCCGACGATCAGCAATTCAAAGAACTGCTGACCAATCCGTGGCTACTGGGTCTGGCAGGTGGCGGTGCCGTGGTGGCGCTGTTCCTGCTGCTGTTGCTGGCGCGTCGCCGCAAAGCCCAGCAAGAAGCCGAGAAGCATTTGCGCATGGCTCGTGACTTGGCCGAGGAGCAGGCGTTCTCCGCTGAACTCGACCTGCCAAAAGGCATCTTCGACGACCTGGAAGTGCCGCCGCCGAGCGTGAAGCTCGCTACCGCGCAAGCTCCAACGCCTGCACCAGCCCCAGCCCCAGCGCCAGTCATTGCTCCGGTTGTGGTAACGCCGCCGATCGCCGCGCCACTGGTATCGCCTGCTGGCGAACGCGACGACGACGTACTGAGCAAGGCTCAGTCGCACATCACCGCCGGTCGTCTGAATCAGGCGGCTGCCTTGCTGGAAGACGGGATCAAGCAAGAGCCGCAACGCAGTGACCTGCGCCTCAAGCTGATGGAAGTCTACGGTCAGCAAGGCGACCGCGATGCATTCGTTGCCCAGGAACGCCAACTGGTGGCCAACGGTGACAACTTTGCTCAGGTCGAAAAACTCAAGAGCCGCTTCCCGGCCATGGTCATTGCCGCAGCCGGTGGTATCGCAGCCGCTGCGATCGCTGCCGAACTGGACGCGCAATACGTCAAGGACCTGCTGCTGGACGAGCCTGAAGCGCCGGCACCGGCAGTGCCCGATGACTTCGAAAGTGCCTTCGATTTGAGCCTGGATGATCTGGAATCCGCCACTCCGGCAGTGGTTGCACCAGAGGTAGAAGCAGTTGCAGAGCCCGATGACTTCGACAGTGCCTTCGATTTGAGCCTGGATGATCTGGAAGCTGCCTCTCCGGCAGTGGTTGCACCAGAACCAGAACCAGAACCAGAGGCAGAGTCCGATGACCTCGACAGTGCTTTCGATTTGAGCCTGGATGATTTGGAAGCTGCCTCTCCGGCAGTGGTTGCACCAGAACCAGAAGCAGAAGCTGAGCCACTGTCTGTGGCTGAGCTGGACGAGTTCCCGCGGGACGACGACCTGAGCTTCGAGTCGGTGTTGCAGCAGCAGGCCGACATCAAGGAAAACCTCGGTGACCTGTCGGACTTCGACCTGGATATGGATCTCGGTGGGGATGCCTCGCCGGCGACCCTGGCCGAAGACGACTTCCTGTTGAGTTTGGATGAAGGCGTCAAGGATTTGGATTTACCTGTCGCTGAAGCGCAGGCTGTTCCCGAGGTTGCGCTGGACGATCTGGAGCTGCCTGCCGATTTCGACCTGTCGCTGGCTGACGAAATGGACGCGCCAGAAACGCCAGAGGCTCCGGACGCGTTTGCGGCCGAACTGGATGACGTCAACGCCGAACTGGATCGTCTGTCCCAGAGTCTTGGCGAGCCGAGCTTCACGGCGGAAGACGCCATGGTCTCCGCAGCTGACGAGCCGGAATTCGATTTCCTTTCCGGCACCGACGAAGTCGCTACCAAACTCGATCTGGCCCAGGCCTACATCGACATGGGCGACGCCGACGGCGCCCGGGACATCCTCAACGAGGTGGTGACCGAGGGTGATGCAGGTCAGAAGAGCGAAGCCAAGGAAATGCTTTCGCGTCTGGCTTGATTGATCGGTAAGGCGTAAACAAAAACGGCAGCCCATTGAGGCTGCCGTTTTTGTTTCAGTCCACGATCAACCCAGCCCCGGCAGGCCACAAACAACACGCGCCTCTGGCGTCCCGGTCCGGCGGCCTTATAATGCCCGCCTTTGCGTACATCAGCAGGCTGTCACTCCTTGGCAAATATAGATAATCCGGCCGCCGAAATGGTGGCCGACGGCTTTTTCCGGATCGCGTTGGGCGTTGAATACAAAGGCTCGCGCTATCGCGGCTGGCAGCGCCAGGCTTCCGGCGTACTCACCGTGCAGGAAACGCTCGAAAAGGCTTTGTCCAAAGTCGCCGACTCACCGGTATCGCTGCTCTGCGCCGGGCGTACGGATGCCGGTGTGCATGCGTGCGGTCAGGTGGTGCATTTCGATACCCAGGTCGAGCGTTCGATGAAAGCCTGGGTCATGGGCGCCAATATCAATTTGCCCCACGACGTCAGTGTCAGCTGGGCCAAGGTCATGCCGGCGCATTTTCATGCGCGGTTCAAGGCGATTGCCCGGCGCTATCGCTACGTGATCTACAACGACCAGATCCGCCCGGCGCACCTGAACGAAGAAATCACCTGGAATCACCGTCCGCTGGACGTCGAGCGCATGGCCGAGGCGGCGCAGTACCTGGTTGGCACCCACGATTTCAGCGCTTTCCGTGCGGGTCAGTGTCAGGCCAAGTCGCCGATCAAGGAGTTGCATCACCTGCGCGTCACGCGCCACGGCAAGATGATCGTGCTGGACATCCGCGCCAGCGCCTTCCTGCACCACATGGTGCGCAATATTGCTGGCGTGCTGATGACCATCGGTGCCGGCGAGCGCCCGGTGGAGTGGATGAAAGAAGTGCTGGAGAGCCGCATTCGCCGTTCCGGTGGGGTGACGGCGCATCCGTACGGCCTGTACCTGGTGCAGGTCGAGTACCGCGACGAGTTCGAATTGCCCGAGCGTTACATCGGGCCGCACTTCCTGACCGGTTTCTCGGAACTTGACGGCTGACGCCCTCGAACGCTTTTGTTACCATCCGGGACTTTCTCGGATTTACCTTGGGGTTCTATCGACATGTCCGCCGTTCGCAGCAAGATTTGTGGGATTACCCGCATAGAAGATGCGTTGGCGGCGGTTGAGGCCGGAGCTGATGCGATCGGATTTGTGTTCTACGCCAAAAGCCCGCGTGCCGTGACGTTTCAGCAGGCGCGCTCGATCATCGAGGCATTGCCGCCGTTCGTGACCACCGTAGGGTTGTTCGTCAACGCCAGCCGCTGCGAGTTGGGAGAAATCCTCGACGCCGTGCCGCTGGACCTGTTGCAGTTCCATGGCGACGAAACCGCGGCCGACTGCGAAGAATGGAATCGTCCGTACATCAAGGCGCTGCGGGTCAAGGCCGGTGACGATATCGCGGCTGCGTGCGATGCGTTTCCAAGTGCCAGCGGTATCCTGCTCGACGCCTACGTTGAAGGCGTACCCGGCGGAACCGGCGAAGCATTTGACTGGTCTCTGATACCGCAAGGCTTGAGCAAGCCGATCATCCTGGCGGGTGGCTTGACGCCGGACAACGTCGCCGAGGCGATTGCAAGGGTTCGGCCTTATGCCGTGGACGTCAGCGGCGGGGTGGAGGCGAGCAAGGGCATCAAGGATCACGCAAAGATTCAGGCATTCATTAAAGCGGTAGTAAGAGCTTGATGTGACGGCTGGCACACTGCCGCCGTCCACAGGCATGGCTGAGGGTTTTTGGGGTGTACGCAGGTCACGTTTAGCTGATCCGGCAACCCATCGATCATCGCCACACACATGAATTTAGCTCAAGGGCATACGCGGGGCTGCGAACCAGAGCGTTCGGGCCGCCGGTACTGGAGAAAGAAAGCATGAGCAACTGGTTAGTAGACAAACTGATCCCTTCGATCATGCGTTCCGAGGTCAAGAAGAGCTCGGTGCCTGAAGGTCTTTGGCACAAATGCCCGTCTTGCGAGGCTGTGCTGTATCGTCCGGAGCTGGAAAAGACCCTGGACGTTTGCCCCAAGTGCAACCATCACATGCGTATCGGCGCCCGCGCCCGTATCGACATCTTCCTCGACGCCGAAGGCCGTGCCGAACTGGGCGCGGACCTGGAGCCGGTTGACCGTCTGAAATTCCGCGACGGCAAGAAGTACAAGGATCGCCTGACCGCTGCCCAGAAGCAGACCGGCGAGAAAGACGCACTGATTTCCATGAGTGGCACCCTGCTGGGCATGCCGGTGGTGGTGTCGGCGTTCGAGTTCTCCTTCATGGGTGGTTCGATGGGCGCCATCGTTGGTGAGCGTTTTGTTCGCGCCGCCAACTACGCCCTGGAAAACAAATGCCCGATGATCTGCTTCGCCGCTTCCGGCGGTGCGCGGATGCAGGAAGCCCTGATCTCCCTGATGCAAATGGCCAAGACCTCTGCGGTGCTGGCGCGTCTGCGTGAAGAAGGCATTCCGTTCATCTCCGTACTGACCGACCCGGTCTACGGTGGTGTTTCCGCCAGTCTGGCGATGCTCGGCGACGTGATCGTCGGTGAGCCGAAAGCCCTGATCGGCTTCGCTGGCCCGCGCGTCATTGAACAAACCGTGCGTGAAAAACTGCCGGAAGGTTTCCAGCGCAGCGAGTTCCTGCTGGAGCACGGTGCGATCGACATGATCATCCACCGTCAGGAACTGCGTCCGCGTCTGGGCAATCTGCTGGCACAAATGATGGGCCTGCCGACGCCGAAATTCGTCGCCGCGCCAATCGAGCCAATCGTGGTTCCACCGGTACCCGCCAACATATGATCGAACGTACCCTTGGCGAGTGGCTCGCCTACCTTGAGCAGTTGCACCCTTCGGCCATCGACATGGGCCTGGAGCGCTCGCAACAGGTAGCGTCCCGCATGGGGCTGGGCAAGCCGGCGCCTCGGGTGATCACGGTCACCGGCACCAACGGCAAAGGTTCTACCTGCGCATTCGTGGCTTCGTTGCTGCGGGCGCAGGGCCTGAACGTCGGTGTCTACAATTCTCCGCACTTGCTGCGTTACAACGAGCGGGTGCAGGTCAATGGCGTCGAAGCCACTGACGCCGAGCTGTGTGAAGCCTTTGCAGCGGTCGAGGCGGGCCGTGGCGATACTTCCCTTACGTATTTCGAAATGGGCACTCTCGCGGCGTTCTGGCTGTTTCAACACGCCAGTCTCGATGCAGTGGTGCTGGAAGTCGGCTTGGGTGGGCGTCTGGACACGGTCAACGTGGTCGATGCCGATATGGCGCTGGTCACCAGCATCGGTGTCGATCACGCGGATTATCTGGGTGATACCCGTGAATCCGTAGCGTTCGAAAAGGCCGGTATCTTCCGCCAGGGCGCGCCTGCGCTCTGTGGTGACCTGAGTCCTCCACAACCTCTGCTGGATAAAGCGCGCGAGCTCAATTGCCCGTTTTTCCTGCGTGGGCGCGATTTCGACCTTGGCATCACCGATCACAACTGGCAATGGCGCGGTCTTGACGCTCAAGGGCGTATGGTCGAGCTGCACGATTTGCCGTTGCTCGATCTGCCGATGGAAAACGCCGCACTGGCGTTGCAGGCTTACCTGTTGCTCGGGTTGCCTTGGGTGGATGCACAAATTATTGCTGCGCTGAAAGCCACTCGGGTGGTCGGTCGCCTCGATCGCCGTCAGTTTGACTGGCAGGGCAAGCGCCTGAACCTGTTGCTGGACGTGGGGCATAACCCCCATGCGGCCGAGTATCTGGCTCGCCGCCTGGCCAGCCGTCCACCGATCGGCAAGCGTCTGGCGGTGTTCGGACTGTTGGCGGACAAGGATCTGAATGGTGTTGTCGGTGAATTGAATGCTAGTGTCCAGCAATGGGCTGTTGCGCCGCTGGATTCACCGCGAGCGCGCCCGGTTGCCGATTTGCACGCAGCATTGCAGAGCCTTGGCGCCTCGGTAACATCCTATGACAGCGTTGCCGCCGCCCTGGATGGGCAGTGTGCGCTGGCGACGAGCGACGACGAGATTCTGTTGTTCGGATCATTTTATTGTGTCGCCGAGGCCCTCGAATGGCTGGCCCGGCGCTCCACGGAGGAAGCGGCAAATGGCATTGCTGGATAAGGCATACAAACAGCGCATGGTTGGCGCCCTGGTTCTGGTGGCGCTGGCGGTGATTTTCCTGCCGATGCTGTTTTCCCGTCAGGACGAACAGCGTCAAGTGACGGTTGAAGCCCCGGCTGCGCCACAAGCGCCTGCGGTGCCGCAAGTTCAGGTCGAGCCGGTGGTGGTGCCTGAGCCGCAAGCGCTGCCTCAGGAGCCCGTGCCGAGTGATGACGAAATCGCTCAGCAAGAAGCACCTTCGGCGCCGATTGCACCGGCTGTGCCAGTGGCCCCTGCACCCGCTGCCAAACCGGCCGCGCCAGCTCCGGCACCTGCGTTGGCTGCCAAGCCTGCAGCTGCGCCATCTCAGCCAATCTCTGCCGCACCGGGCAAGCCGGACACGACTCAAAGCCGCGTCGATGCCAATGGCCTGTCGGTCAGTTGGTCGGTGCAACTGGCCAGTCTGTCGAGCCGTGCAAGTGCAGAAAGCCTGCAGAAATCCCTGCGTAGCCAAGGCTACAACGCCTACATTCGTACTGCCGACGGCAAGAATCGGGTGTTTGTCGGACCGCTGATCGAGCGGGCAGAAGCCGATCGTCTGCGTGACTTGTTGAGCCGCCAGCAGAACCTCAAGGGTTTTGTGGTGCGTTTCCAGCCTGAGCGTGGTTAAAACTATCGCCCCGATTTGAAATGCACTGACAATCGCAGCTTACCGATAGCCATGCGCTCTGCTAAAATGCGCCGCCTTATCCGTCTGTAGGCTGCACTGTGCCATTTACCTGGGTTGATTGGGCGATCGTTGCAATCGTCGCCATCTCCGCATTGATCAGTCTGAGCCGCGGCTTCGTCAAAGAAGCACTGTCGCTGGTGACCTGGATCATCGCAGGAGTCGTCGCCTGGATGTTCGGTGGTTCATTGTCCGAGTACCTCGCCGGATACATCCAAACGCCGTCGGCCCGTGTGATCACGGGCTGTGCCATCATGTTTGTCGCCACGTTAATCGTAGGCGCGATGATCAATTATCTTATCGGCGAATTGGTTCGCGTCACCGGGCTGTCCGGGACCGATCGATTCCTCGGCATGGCCTTCGGCGCCGCGCGTGGCGTGTTGCTGGTGGTCGTGGCGGTCGGGCTGTTGAGCCTGGGGCCGGTACAGCAGGACGGGTGGTGGCAAGAGTCACAGCTCGTGCCAAAATTTCTATTGGTTGCAGACTGGTCCAAAAACCTGATTCTCGGGTGGAGCAGTCAGTGGCTTGCCAGCGGTATCAGCGTACCCGCTGAGATACCGTTCAAGGAGCACCTCTTGCCGATGGCCAAAACGCCTCAGTGAGTTGTGTTCAGTTCAGATCCATTAAGTAGGGGTTGCGTCGCATGTGTGGCATCGTCGGTATCGTCGGTAAGTCGAACGTCAATCAGGCGCTGTATGACGCGCTAACCGTCCTCCAGCACCGCGGCCAGGACGCTGCCGGTATCGTGACCAGCCATGATGGCCGGTTATTCCTGCGCAAGGACAATGGCCTGGTACGTGACGTGTTTCATCAACGTCACATGCAGCGCCTGGTCGGCCACATGGGTATTGGCCATGTGCGTTACCCGACCGCGGGCAGTTCGACTTCGGCCGAAGCCCAACCGTTTTACGTCAACTCGCCTTACGGCATCACCCTGGCGCATAACGGTAACCTGACCAACGTTGAACAGCTGGCCAAGGAGATTTACGAATCTGACCTGCGCCACGTCAACACCAACTCCGATTCGGAAGTGCTGCTCAACGTGTTCGCGCACGAACTGGCCCAGCGCGGCAAGTTGCAGCCAACCGAAGAAGACGTGTTCGCCGCTGTTACTGACGTGCACAACCGTTGCGTCGGTGGTTACGCGGTCGTGGCGATGGTGACCGGTTACGGCATCGTCGGTTTCCGTGATCCGCACGGCATCCGCCCGATTGTCTTCGGTCAGCGTCACACCGACGAAGGCGTCGAGTACATGATCGCTTCCGAAAGCGTCTCTCTGGACGTGCTCGGTTTCACCCTGATCCGCGATCTGGCACCGGGCGAAGCGGTCTACATCACTGAAGACGGCAAGCTGCACACCCGTCAGTGCGCGACCAACCCGTCCCTGACCCCGTGCATCTTCGAACACGTGTACCTGGCGCGTCCGGACTCGATCATCGACGGCGTTTCGGTCTATAAGGCTCGTCTGCGCATGGGCGAGAAACTCGCCGAGAAGATTCTGCGCGAGCGTCCGGATCACGACATCGACGTGGTCATCCCGATTCCGGATACCAGCCGCACCGCGGCCCTGGAGTTGGCGAACCACTTGGGCGTCAAGTTCCGCGAAGGCTTCGTGAAGAACCGCTACATCGGCCGTACCTTCATCATGCCGGGCCAGGCTGCACGGAAAAAATCCGTACGCCAGAAGCTCAACGCGATCGAGCTGGAATTCCGCGGCAAAAACGTGATGCTGGTGGACGACTCCATCGTTCGCGGCACCACCTGCAAGCAGATCATCCAGATGGCCCGCGAAGCCGGCGCCAAAAACGTCTACTTCTGCTCTGCGGCACCGGCCGTTCGCTACCCGAACGTCTACGGCATCGACATGCCGAGCGCTCACGAGCTGATCGCACACAACCGTTCGACCCAGGACGTGGCTGATCTGATCGGCGCTGACTGGTTGATCTACCAGGACCTGCCTGACTTGATCGAAGCGGTCGGTGGCGGCAAGATCAAGATCGAGAAGTTCGATTGCGCGGTGTTCGACGGCCAGTACGTGACCGGCGACGTCGACGAGGCTTACCTGAACAAGATCGAGCAGGCACGTAACGATGCCTCCAAGGTCAAGACGCAGGCAGTCAGTGCGATCATTGATCTGTATAACAACTGAGTAACTACCGGCCCTGAGGGGCCGGTTTTGTATCTACTAAAAGAGCAAGGCAAGGAGTGACAGCATGAGTCAGGATTGGGATGCCGGTCGGCTGGACAGCGACCTCGAAGGCGTAGCGTTCGATACCCTGGCCGTACGCGCCGGTCAGCACCGCACGCCGGAAGGCGAACACGGTGATCCGATGTTCTTCACCTCCAGCTATGTATTCCGTACCGCTGCTGATGCGGCGGCACGCTTTGCCGGAGAAGTGCCGGGCAACGTTTACTCGCGCTACACCAACCCGACCGTGCGCGCGTTCGAAGAGCGCATTGCTGCGCTGGAAAGTGCCGAGCAAGCCGTGGCCACGGCGACCGGCATGGCCGCGATCATGGCGGTGGTGATGAGCTTGTGCAGCGCCGGCGATCACGTACTGGTGTCGCGCAGCGTGTTCGGTTCGACCATCAGCCTGTTCGAGAAGTACTTCAAGCGCTTCGGCATCGAAGTCGATTATGTGCCCCTGGCGGACTTGTCCGGTTGGGATGCGGCGATCAAGGCCAATACCAAACTGCTCTTCGTCGAATCGCCATCCAACCCGCTGGCGGAGCTGGTGGACATCGCCGAGTTGTCGAAAATCGCTCACGCCAAAGGCGCGATTCTGGTGGTCGACAACTGCTTCTGCACCCCAGCGTTGCAGCAGCCGCTGAAGATGGGCGCGGACATCGTCGTGCACTCGGCGACCAAGTTCATCGACGGCCAGGGCCGTTGCATGGGCGGTGTGGTGGCCGGTCGCAGCGAACAGATGAAAGAAGTCGTCGGTTTCCTGCGTACTGCCGGGCCGACCCTGAGCCCGTTCAACGCCTGGATCTTCCTCAAGGGCCTGGAAACCCTGAGCCTGCGCATGAAGGCGCACTGCGCCAATGCCCAGCAACTGGCCGAATGGCTGGAGCAGCAGGAAGGCATCGAGAAAGTCCATTACGCCGGTCTCAAAAGCCATCCGCAGCACGAGTTGGCCCTGCGTCAGCAGAAAGGCTTTGGAGCGGTCGTGAGTTTCGAGGTCAAGGGCGGTAAAGAGGGCGCCTGGCGCTTTATCGATGCGACCCGTCTGATTTCCATCACCGCCAATCTCGGTGACAGCAAAACCACCATTACGCACCCAAGCACCACCTCTCACGGCCGTCTGGCGCCACAAGAGCGTGAAGCAGCGGGCATTCGTGACAGCCTGATCCGCATCGCGGTCGGTCTGGAAGACGTGGCAGACCTGCAAGCCGATCTGGCGCGCGGGTTGGCTGCCTTGTGATCGAGTTGTCCACGCCAGGCACTGGCACCAATGGCCGCGTTGCACTGGTCACGGGTGCTGCGCGGGGCATTGGTCTGGGGATCTCGGCCTGGCTGATCAGCGAAGGCTGGCAGGTGGTGCTGACTGATCTTGATCGGGGGCGCGGTTCGAAAGTGGCGAAGGTGCTCGGCGACAACGCCTGGTTCATCGCCATGGACGTCTCCAACGAAGGGCAGGTGGCGTTGGGCGTCGCCGAGGTGCTGGGGCAGTTCGGGCGTCTGGATGCGCTGGTGTGTAACGCGGCGGTTGCCGATCCGCACAACATCACCCTTGAAAGCCTCGATCTGGCGTACTGGAATCGGGTGCTGGCAGTGAATCTCAGTGGGCCGATGCTGTTGGCCAAGCACTGTGCGCCGTACCTGCGCGCTCACAGCGGTGCAATCGTCAACCTGGCCTCGACCCGCGCCGGGCAGTCGGAGCCCGACACCGAGGCTTATGCGGCGAGCAAGGGCGGCCTGTTGGCCCTGACTCATGCCTTGGCGATCAGCCTCGGGCCGGAAATCCGCGTCAATGCGGTCAGCCCGGGTTGGATCGATGCGCGGGATCCCTCCGCACGTCGTGCCGAACCGCTGACCGATGCCGATCATGCCCAGCATCCGGCGGGCAGGGTAGGGACGGTCGAGGATGTGGCGGCGATGGTCGCCTGGCTGTTGTCGAAGAACGCCGGTTTTGTCACGGGCCAGGAGTTCGTGGTCGATGGCGGCATGACCAAGAAGATGATTTACAGCGAGTAATTCGAGCAGGGGCCGCGACAGCGGCGGCTTGAGGTTGCAGGCGGCCGTGGGCAGTGCTGCGGGAAATGACATGATTTTGTCTTTTTCAGAAAAACTTCAAGCGGGGTATTGACTTAGCTTCGGTACCTGCGTAAATTTCGCGGCCTCGGAGATGCAAACGGGTGATTAGCTCAGCTGGGAGAGCGTCTGCCTTACAAGCAGAATGTCGGCGGTTCGATCCCGTCATCACCCACCACTTCCGAGAGTCTTGCGAAAGCAAGATGGAAGCTTTTAAAAGCCTCCACCGACGCGCAGCGGTAGTTCAGTCGGTTAGAATACCGGCCTGTCACGCCGGGGGTCGCGGGTTCGAGTCCCGTCCGCTGCGCCATATTTTCCGAGTCAGAGTTTATTCTGGTTCGAGATTGAAAGCCTCGAAGCTTTCAGTCAGACGAGTTACTTGGGCGCAAGTCCAAAGCGATACGCAGCGGTAGTTCAGTCGGTTAGAATACCGGCCTGTCACGCCGGGGGTCGCGGGTTCGAGTCCCGTCCGCTGCGCCATATCTGCCTCAAGGCCCGCTGAACGCCTTGGAGCTACGAAGAAAGCCGTTGGCTGCTTCGAGTCGATAGCAAAGACCCTGGTCGAAAGACCGGGGTTTTTTGTGTCTGCGATTTGGCTTTTCATGTTTGACCCGTAACCACGGGTACTCGCGTCTGCCGGCCAAATGCGGCCGGGCATCGAATTCTTCCTCTTCTCGACGATTTCCCTCACTAACGCTCAGCCCTGATCAACCGGTGGCTGCGTGGCAGAAACACCTGTCTTTCATTCGCGTATTCAAATTTTTCCTGGGGGCAGAACGCATAAAGCGCTTGGTTTGAAGTATCAACACTAATTAGAATGAGTCGCATTTAAAATATTTTTCGCGCAGGGTTCCTTTAGATGAGTGATGCAGCGATGCCGGCGGCGCAAACCTTCCACGATCTGTACCGCGACCATCGTGGCTGGCTCGAAAGCTGGTTGAGGCGGCGCATGAGCAATGGCCATGATGCGGCGGACCTGAGCCAGGATACGTTCGTGCGTTTACTCGCCAGCTCCCAGCACATCGCTGACCTGCAAGAACCCCGCGCTTATCTGGCGACAGTCGGCAAGCGACTGCTCACCAATTTCTATAAGCGCCGCAGCCTGGAGCAGGCCTACCTCAGTGCGCTGGCGCTGCTGCCTGAGGATTGCATACCGTCTCCCGAGCAACGCTGGTTGCTGCTGGAAACCCTACAAGCCCTGGACGAATTGCTCGATGGATTGCCGATCATGGTGCGACGGGCGTTTCTCTGGAGTCAGCTGGAAGGCCTGGGTTATCACGTGATCGCCGAACGCCTGCAAGTCTCGGAGCGGACGATCAAGCGCTACATGGCGCAGGCCTATGAACATTGTCTGCTGGTGGAAATGTGATCGGTTCGGCCCCTTCGGCGCAAGCCCGGCAAGTTGTGCGGGCTGCCGCTCAATGGCTGGCACTCATGGAGTCAGGCGCCGCCAATGAGCGCGATCGTGCCAATCTGCAGCACTGGCGTGACAGCCATCCCAGTCACGAACTGGCCTGGCAGAAATCCCAACTCTTGCGCCAACGCTTTGCCGACCTGCCGTCGGCACTGGCCATGGCCAGCCTGGATCGGCCGCAGACGAGCCGGCGCACGGTGCTCAAGCGCGCCGTCGGAGCGGTGGCACTGGTGCCAACCGCCTGGCTGATCAGTCGGCAGCTACCTCTGGACGTCTGGCGTGCTGACCTTCGAACCGCGACAGGGGAGGATAAAAAAGTCCAGTTGGCCGATGGCAGCTCGCTGCAATTGAATACTGCGAGTGCCGTCGATATCGACCTGAAGAATCGGCGACTGACACTCGTGGAAGGCGAAATAGCGCTGAATGTGCCTGGCACATCGCCACTGACGATCCAGACACACTTCGGACAAGTAGTCGTCAGTCAGAGCGAAGTGTGCGTTCGTCAGGGGCAGACGGGGTGCAAGGTGTCAGTGCTTAAAGGCGCGGTGCAGTTGCAGCCTTTGCGCGGGCCGGTCTTTTCATTGCGCGCAGGCCAGCAAGTCAGTCTTCAGGCGATGGGTGCCGGACGCGTCGAACCTTTCGATGTGCTTGCTCCAGGCTGGCGCGACGGCGTGTTGATGGCACAGAACCAGCCCTTGGGCGATTTTCTGCGCGAACTCAGCACCTATCGTCCGGGATTGTTGCGCTGGGAACCGGAACTCGAATCCCTGCGCGTCACCGGCAGCTTCCGTCTGGAAGACACCGATCGCATCCTGACGTTGCTGGCGGCCAGCTTGCCGCTGGAGGTGCATAGGCGAACCCGCTACTGGGTTACGTTGCTGCCGCGCAAAAATAGTGTCTGAGACCTGTCCCCTTTTTTCGCGTCGCTTGTCATTCAAGGCAAGCGAAACGAAATCAGAGAGATTCTCAATGCCCGTAGTGATGCCCTGCAGTACGCGTCTGGGTTCTTCCAGGCTGCGCCCGTTGTTGCACTTGAGTCTGTTGTTGAGTCTGAGTGCCTGTCCATTATTCATCACTGCCGGTTGGGCCGAAGACGCGCCTCGACGCAGTTACCAGGTGCCGGCAGGAAGCCTCGGCGCAGCGCTGACCCGTTTCGCCGGGCTGGCCGGGGTCAATCTGTCAGTGGACCCGGCACTGGTGGGCAGTCGCACCAGCCCTGGACTTTCCGGCGAATACGCGGTCGAGGAGGGCTTTGCCCGACTGTTGCAGGGTTCCGGTCTGCAACTGCAGCCGGTAGGCGAAGAGGCGTACATCCTGACCCCGGCGCCAGAAGGCGGCAGCCTGCAACTGGGTGCCACCTCGATTGTCGGTGCCACTGACTCGGAGCACGGCGATCCGTATGTCGGCGGCCAGGTCGCGCGTCTCGGGTCGCAAGGCTTGCTGGGCTCGAAAGACTTTATGGAAACGCCGTTCAGCATGACCACCTACACCAGTGAGGTGGTCAAAAACCAGCAGGCGCGTACTTTGGGCGACCTGATCGCCAACGATCCTTCGGTTCGCGCCACCAACCCGGCGGGTGGGCGCTATGAGCAGTTCACCATTCGCGGGTTGAGCCTGTTCAACAGTGATGTTTCCTACAACGGCCTCTACGGCGTCCTGCCGACTTATTCGATCGACATGGAGATGGCCGACCGCGTCGACGTCCTCAAAGGCCCGAGCCAGCTCATCAACGGCATCTCGCCGCGAGGCAGCGTGGGTGGCGGGATCAACGTGGTGCCCAAGCGCGCGACCGACAAGCCCATCACTTCATTCACCGGCAGTTACGCTTCCGACAGCCAGGTCGGCGGTGCCGTGGATGTCGGCCGGCGCTTCGGTGAAGACAACAAGTTCGGTCTTCGTTTCAACGGCGTGAAGCAGTCCGGCGACACCGAATGGGATCACCAGAATGTCGACCGCGAGATGGCCGTCCTGGGCCTGGATTTTCGCGGTGAACGCCTGCGACTCTCGACTGACATCGGGCGCACCGAGCGCGATACCGACGCACCGCAGGAGCGCGTACAGGTTGGCCCTAACGCGCAGGTTCCGCATGCCAGCGATGTTCGCCGCAACTATGCGCAGCCCTGGAGCAAGGCGAGTACCAACGACACGTTCGGCATGGTGAACGCTGAATTCGATGTCAACGATTCCGTCATGCTGTACGGCGGTGTGGGTGCGCGCAAAAGTAACCATGACTTCCTCCGACATGCCGTTTCGGTCATCAACAACGCTGGCAATTTCAGCGTTCAACCGCGTGACTTCACCCGTGACGAAAATGTCCGGACGGCCACGGCGGGTGTGCGCAACTGGTTCCATACCGGCCCGGTAAGCCATGAAGTCAACCTGGCCGCCAGCTATTACTACATGGACTTTGAAAACGGCGGCGCCCGTTATGCCTCGGCCAACAGCAACATCTATAACCCTGTGGTAACACCAACGCCGGTCAGGCCCACGCGACAGGATTCGGAGGTCTATACCGAAAACCGTTCCACCGGTGTGGCGTTGTCCGACACCCTGGGTTTCTTCGATGACCGGCTGCTGCTGACCCTCGGTGCCCGCTGGCAGCGCGTGAAGGTTGACGACTGGACCGATAACGTCAGAGGCGACACCGCCTACGACGAGGAAAAGGTTTCGCCGTCGGGCGGCATCCTGTTCAAGGCAACCGATAAGCTGTCGCTGTATGCCAACTACATGGAAGGCCTGAGCCAGGGCAAGATCGCACCGTCGACCTCGGTGAACGAGGACGAGATCTTCCCGCCGTTCATCAGCCGCCAGGTCGAGGTCGGCGCCAAGTATGACGCCGGTGCGTTCGCCGTCACCGCCGCTGTGTTCCGGATCAAGCAGCCAGCCTACGAGACCAACGCCACGACGCGCGTCTTCGGCCCGAACGGCAAGCGTGAGAACACCGGTGTGGAACTGAGTGTGTTCGGTGAGCCGCTCGATGGTTTCCGTCTGCTCGGCGGTGTCATGTACATAGACAGCGAGCTGACCAAAACCACCAATGGCACCTTCGACGGCAACCGAGCACCGGCCACGCCGAAATACAACGTCAACCTGGGCGCCGAGTGGGACGTACCGACCGTGCAGGGCCTGACCCTGACCAGCCGCGGCATCTATTCCAGCTCACAGTACCTGGACCAGTCCAACAACAAGGAAATCGACTCCTGGGAGCGTTTCGACGTGGGCGCACGCTACGCGTTCAAGGTCGAGGAAAAGAACATCACCCTGCGCGCCAATGTCGAGAACGTGGCGGACAAGCGCTACTGGAGTTCGGCCGGAGCCTCGGATGACAGTGAGCCTGGCTTGACACTGTCGACCCCGCGCACCTACCTCCTTTCGGCGACCGTCGACTTCTGATTCGCCCGTGTCATGCGCCCACAATCAGTGAAAGAACTGACTTCTCGAGCCGAAATGAAAAGGGGCAACTGTGCAGTTGCCCCTTTTTTGCGTCTATCGGTCAGAAGCCGAATTTGTCTCGCAATCCGTAATACCAGGCGCCTAGCGCAGCGAACGGTGTCCGCAGCAGTTGTCCACCGGGGAACGGGTAGTGGGGCAGGTCGGCAAACGCGTCGAAACGCTCGGCCTGGCCACGCAATGCTTCAGCCAACACCTTGCCCGCCAGGTGCGTATACGTCACGCCATGGCCGCTGCAACCCTGAGAATAGTAGATGTTGTCGCCCAGGCGTCCGACCTGAGGAAGTCGCGACAAGGTCAGCAAGAAATTGCCGGTCCAGGCGTAATCGATTTTAACGTCCTTGAGTTGCGGGAAAGCCTTGAGCATCTTCGGCCGAATAATTGCCTCGATGTTCGCCGGATCTCGCGCGCCGTACACCACGCCACCGCCGAAGACCAGGCGCTTGTCGCCGGTCAAACGGTAGTAGTCGAGCAGGTAATTGCAGTCCTCGACGCAGTAATCCTGCGGCAACAGGCTCTTGGCCAACGCGTCACCCAGAGGTTCAGTGGTGATCACCTGAGTCCCGCAGGGCATCGATTTGGCGGCCAGTTCCGGCACCAGATTACCGAGATACGCATTGCCCGCCACGATGATGAACTTGGCTCTGACCTTGCCTTGAGGCGTATGCACCACCGGATTTTCGCCGCGTTCGATGCGCACCGCCGGCGATTGCTCATAAATGGTACCGCCCAACGACTCGACAGCTGCCGCTTCGCCCAACACCAGGTTCAGCGGATGAATGTGCCCGCCGCTCATGTCGAGCATGCCGCCGATGTACTGATCGCACGCGACCACTTCACGGATGCGACGCTGATCCATCAGTTCAAGCTGCGTGTGACCGAAGCGTTCCCACAGACGCTTCTGGGATTCCAGATGGTCCATCTGCTTGGCGGTAATGGCGGCGAATACGCCACCGTCCTTCAAGTCGCACTGGATATTATATTTGGCAACCCGCTCACGAATGATCCGCCCACCTTCGAACGCCATCTGCCCCAGCAACTGAGCCTGCTTGGGCCCGACACTGCGCTCGATCACATCGATGTCGCGGCTATAACTGTTAACGATCTGGCCACCGTTACGCCCCGACGCACCAAAACCTACCTTCGCCGCTTCAAGCACCGTGACCCGGAAACCGTTTTCCAGCAGAAACAGGGCAGAGGACAGACCGGTGTAACCGGCACCGATCACACAGACATCGGTCTCCACGTCATCCTGCAAGGCCGGGCGCGGCGGAACCGCATTGGCCGATGCGGCGTAATAGGATTCCGGGTAGGGGGTGTTCGCCATCCTGCAGCCTCTGTTTAATATATTTTACGAGTGCGTCGATCCTACCCGAGATAAAAATCGACCGCCAGCCACCGCAAAATCTTCCTTGCGGCGGCAAAATTAAATATTTTGCATATTCATAGGGTTAGCTCGAAAAAAGGTGTTGACACCCCTCCGGAATTCCGTAGAATGCCGCCTCACAGCAGGCACGTAGCTCAGTTGGTTAGAGCACCACCTTGACATGGTGGGGGTCGTTGGTTCGAGTCCAATCGCGCCTACCAAACAAAATCCGCTCTGCTGGGCGGTCTAGAAGGGCTCACCGAAAGGTGGGCCCTTTTTTGTTGTCTTGGATTTCATGCAGAACGTTCACAAAATATAGGCTTCGTTCACACTGGGCAATGTGAACGCAGTAAGTCTCCGTATGTAGTAGATGCTTTCTCGTGTCCCGGATCGATTGGAATGACTTCGGAGTGATGTGGTCGGTAAGCTCCAGCTACCGGTGCTGATCAAGCTTGGTGAGCAATCAATTTATTGATGGGGCAGGGAAGGTGTGAGCATGCAGATGTTGAAGGTTGATACAAGTGTTTACGGCGTTGATCAGCATCCAGATGAGTGCCCGTGCTGCCATCATGCGATAACTCCGGGTTTTATAGCGTCAATATTTTCTGTTGAAACCAGAGTCATTGACGCAGCCTTCAGATGCCCTAGGCACAAGTGCTCACGGATGTTCATTGCTATATTTGAAAGGGCTCTGATGCAGGGGGGAGCTATTCAGATCGGTTTTATTTGCGTTCGACATTCCCTGCTAGTCCGGTAGCACCTTCCATCCCGGATGAAGTCGCGAAGATATCTCCCCAGTTTGTACAGATATTCACGCAAGCGAGCAAAGCAGAGGCTTTCGGTCTGGGAGAAGTCGCAGGTGTTGGATATCGAAAGGCGCTTGAGTACCTTATTCTCGTGCGTATCCTCGGAGCCGCGTGCTTCGATCCACAAAGCGACTTCCTCAAGTCCGGCGGCAATAGCGTGTTGGTTGAAGATTGAACACGAGCGGCTGAAGTGGATGATGAGTGACATGTACAGCCGGGAGCGGGAACAAGGATCGACCCAGTTGGGGTACGCCTATGGGGACTACACGCCGAAGGACAAGACCTAGCTCCAGGTCAACGGTGTGACCAGATGGCAGCCAATCATTGCACCCGGTAACATGCCCGACTCACTCAGAAGGAATTCAGCATGAAGGTATGGATGGCGGTGGCACTGATTGGGGCGATGACAACTAGTGGTATGACTCCGCTAGCACTAGCCGCACCACAACCAGGTACAGGGCATGAGCTATACCAAAACTGCAAAGAATCGATTAAGGCCAGTGGTCGAAACACAATCCCATCGGGCACCGACATGCTGAGTGTGGGACTTTGCTTAGGACTAATCGAAGGAGTGAAGAAAACAATCGCAATTCTGCAAACAGGAATGTCTGCTCGTGGCACTCAAGTGTGCTGGCCTGAAAGCGGCCTGACCAACGGGCAAGGAGCGCTGATCGCCATCAACTATCTAGACAGGAACCCTGCGCGGTTGAATGAGGATCAAACCACCGTGGTGATATTGGCATTCAAAGACGCCTTTCCCTGCAAGGGATAACCAAGACTGTTTTCCACAGAACCCATGGCCCGCCGCGAAACGGGGTGCAACTCTTGAAGCGATCCAGATTCAGGCTGGAAAAATAAGCTGAGTGAAGTGCCTGCCCAGATGCTCGACGATTTTCAGTGCGTGGTCGTAGCTGCCTTTTCCCTTGAGCATCGTTTCGCAGTACGTCATGCCCAACGTAAAAATGGTGTGATGCTTGCGATCCATTGTCACGGCTTCTATCTGGTTTGCCCATGACTCTGCTTCGACCTTGGTGCTGAAGGTTTTCGACTGGGGAGATTTACCTTTTACCCGTACCTGAGCGTTCCAGTTACCGGACGGAAGTGAGCGAATGTTGGCCATTGTTGACGCCTCATGATGTGAAAGGGCGTTCTGTGAAAACCAAGAGCAGCAGGGCTTGCAGCATGCGCAAGCAGACATTGACATGGTGGGGGTCGTTGGTTCGAGTCCAATCGCGCCTACCAAACAAAATCTGCTCTGCTGGGCGGTCTAGAAGGGCTCGCCGAAAGGTGAGCCCTTTTTTGTTGCCTGGTGTTTGGGCAAACGTTTGGAATTTTTGGGCAAGCGACCACCGCCGCGGCATCTATGGATGGAAGTATCGGAAAAAGGCGCAGTCAGCGCGGAGGGCATAGCTTCGACTCCATTCGAGGGAGTGGGGAGCTTTGCAGCTGGAATGGCTGACAACAAAAAGCCCGCGCATGGCGGGCTCTCTGTATGGGGTCAAATCCTTTTGTCTGCTCAATCTGCGCTGCGTTCTGTGAGTGCTTCGTGAAAAGGATGTCGATGGAACGAAAAAACCCGGCACTTGGCCGGGCTCTCTGTAGATGGGGCCAAATCCTTTTGGCTGGCTGCATTGTGCAGGGTGGTTGTGACGAAGGCGTGACAGGGCAGATACGAAAAGCCCGACTCTGGGCCGAACTCGATGATGGATGCCTATATTGATACCGCCAAGGCATTACGCCTCACAAGCAGTTGGATCTTCATAGGCTTCGCACCACGCAGTCTTCATTAGCGGCTTGCACTCCGCGTCAAACTTCCCCCTCAGCTTGGCAGTGCTAGCCGGGGTAATCGGCCCTGGCATCTCCTCGCTTATTTCCGCCATTTTTTGCGCTACGGCGTTCTCGACTTCGCTGTATATGACCAGTGAATCATTGAGCGGCCTCACGGTCATATCGCTGACCTTTGCATTCAGGACGTTCAAATGAAGCGTGCAGTAATAATGTTCATGGCCATTTCAGGCGCTCTCCTGCTGGGAGGTTGTGGGCCTCACTGGGACGACGGAGATAGGTACGGTCGAGATCGTGATCGAGGTCATGATTACCGTCGTGGATACGACCGAGATTATGACGATGATCGAGGGTATGACCGCAGATATGATCGTCGTGACAATGATCAGGGGTATGAACGCAATCACGGTCGTGATCGTGACGATAGAGACGACTGAGTGCGCTGGCTATCGGCTAGCGAGAGACGGCGGTGACAGGCTCTCCTCGGGCCAGTCAATGATCACCCGGTTTGCCGATTAGCTTCAGCGGCACGGGTTGCCAGTGATTCAGGCGTAAGATAGCGGTGCTACCTCATCAAAAGGAGCCGCATATGATCGCCGACCAAATGAACAAGCAGGTATCTGAGGACAGAGCTGTTTGGGATCAATACTTCTGTGCTGCGTTGATTGCGGAAAGCAATCTGACGGCACCGGTTGTCGGAGGGGCTACTCATGAAGACAGGCAGAACCTGTTGATTGAAAGGGCCAAAGCTCTCGCCGACAAGATGATGGAAAACAGAAAATAACCAGAGCCCAGCCATCGCGCTGGGCTCTTCACATCTGGATCTCGGCAGCGGTGCGGCGCTACTCAATCAGGCAATCAAGTCTACTTTGCCGCTAGCGAGGCGATAGACGCCTCCCACTATCTTCAGCGTGCCCTTGTTTAGCGCATCAGTCAGCAGTGGTGAGGCATTTTTAAGACGGTTAACCGAGTCTTTGACATTCTGCACTGTAGCGTTGTCGATAAGGCTTCCGGGGTTATTGAGTACTTTCTCGATGGAAGGCTTAAGTGCGTCAGTCAATTTTGGGATGTGACCAGGGAAAACAGTGTGATCTTTTACTGCCTTTATACCTGCACTGATGGCGCCGCAGCTCTCATGCCCCAGTACGAGGATCAGTGGTGCGCCGAGCACCGCGACAGAGTATTCAAGGCTTGCCAAACCCTCATCGGTAACGAAATTGCCCGCGACGCGTATGGCGAAAAGATCGCCTCGTGCAGTGTCAAAAGCATACTCAGGGGCAATACGGGAGTCAGAGCAACCGAGTACCGACACGAATGGGTTCTGGCCTGAGACCAGGGCTTCCCGCTCTGACTTGAAGTCATGTGTCTTGGAGTTGCCGGAAACATACCGTTCATTTCCCTCCATAAGCCTTTGAAGTGCCATGTCAGGACTGATGGAGTTTTGTGGTTTTGGCGGAGCAGCGGTTTTCTCGGCAGCCTGAACGAATGTGTCGGGCAGTGCACCGGCAAGTAGCAGAGCGCCTGCTCCTAGTCCGGCAAACTGAAGAAATCTACGACGACCACTCGCGTTTTGAGCAGGGTTTGAATCACATGATTTACACATGAACTTGTGTACTCGGGTCGGTTGATGGGAGTGACTTGCTGTTGGGGGCAAGTGCTTCCAGGGACCTTCGGCACTTGTGGTTGGAGTCTAGACGGGATGTAACATTGTGTTGCTCAGGGCTTGCTTTCAGACAATGTAGAGGCGTGGGTTAGGTCGCTTTTAACACCGAAAACCTCAAATGCCTTACAGCGATTTCAAAAACTCCCGGATGTGTCCGGCCACCTCTTCAGGCGCAACCTGAAGCAGGCAGTGCGGTGCTTCGATTTCAATGATTCGTGTACCACGGTTCATTGAAGAGACCAGTGCGGACGCTGTCCCTGGAACCACCGAATCATGCGTAGCGCGAAGGTAAATAGTCGGTACGCTGACTTGGGCGAGCTTGGCGGATACGTCAACGGCAAGAACCGATCGTAGTCGTGAACGCATTACCGAAGGGCTCACTTGAGTGATGGCCTGATGCAGAGCTGCGCGCAAGGCGCTCGTGGAAAACCGGCCGAGCAATACTTTGCTGATCCATCCGACAGGTGCAAGGCTGAACGGCAGTGCGCCGAGCAAAAAACTCAAGTGACTGAATATGGGTCTTGGATTGCGTGCGAATGTGCTGCATAGCACGAGGCCCACTTGCCGGGGGAGTTGCCTGGCGCTCAGAGAAATAGCAATCGGTCCCGAGAAGGATTCACCCAGCAGCACGAATGGGCGGTCGGTCGGCAGCGACTCTCGGACCAGCGACTCCAGCGCCGTGTAGCTCAGCGGAATATTGGGGGGATAGGTGATGATTAGCGTATCGAATTCGCGCTCCATGATGGAGGCAAAGGCTGCGAACAATTCACCTGTCCCATCCATTCCAGGAAGCAGGACCAGTGTGGGAGTTGATCGATTCATGTGTTCCGTCCTTGCCTGCGAATCGTTAGCGTCGACCAGCGTTATGGCCAGTGATATCGCCGGCCTAATGGAAGGCCCGCAGCGCAAGACGGCACTGTAACGAGGGGATTGCCCCCTCGTTACAAATGTTGCATGAAGAGCATGATCACTATTGGCGTGGTTCATCTCAACAACGTCGGACCTGCGTGGCAGGTCCAGCCAACTAAAACCAATCTTACCTGGCGTTCAACTTCTTCAGTTCTTCATAAGTCGCCGACTGTACAAACCAGAAGCCGGAGATGATGCACCACGTCAGGGTGCCGGTAATGAAAACGCCTGCCCCGGACCAGAAGCCCTGAACGAAGATCATGACCACTGCGGCGATCCAGATAACGGCCAGTGCGACGTACAGAACTACGTTGTTTACGCCAATTACGAACTCTTTCACGTCTATTCCCTTTTGAGTGATTATCCTCTGGCTCCTTACGCAAGGGCCAGTGGGCGGCATGATAGGGAGATAGCTGGCTGTTCGCCAGTCATGTCGCCCTGAGCAGGCATGCTTCGAAAAAATCGCCCTCAGCCTGTGGGTGCCTTGCAGGCAGATTTCCAGGTTTTGGACTACTACTGACAAGCCCATTTCCTTCTCCCTGTCAGGAGCATCCCTATGCTGTTTCACTGGTTTCTTGCGGCGATCCACCTCTTGGCAGTTGCCTTGGGCCTCTGGGCGGTGCTCACCCGAGGGACGGCGTTAAGCCGCCTGGTCGTCGGTACGGCGCAGGTTCGCAGCGTGCTGGTTGCCGATAACGTATGGGGCATCTGTGCGGGTATTTTGCTGATCACAGGTTTGATGCGGGCCTTCGGTGGGTACGAAAAAGGCACCGACTATTACCTTCATCAGCCGTTGTTCCATCTGAAGATGACGCTGTTCGTGATCATTCTGCTGCTTGAAGTGGCACCCATGATCACCTTGATCAAGTGGCGGATCGCCTTGGGCAGGGGCGCTTCGATTGACCAGGGCCGAGCCAGGCTGTTTGCACGCATCAGCCATATCGAAGCGCTGTTGTTGATGTTGATGGTGATTGCAGCCACCGGCATGGCGCGCGGTGTGACCTTCGGCTAATAACGGCGTGATTCGTCGGGGTTAAAGCGAATAATCTGACAGCCACGGCGTGGCCGAAGCCGGTAGCATCGACTTCACGTAATGGGGGGAGGAGGCGAGTGCTCAGCAAAATGCCGAGCATGAATCTTTAGCCAGCCATTGCGCTTTAACGAACGGGCTGGCTACTGCCTGCAACAGGATTCAGGGAGTCTGTGGTTTGTCTGGAGCGGTGAGGCCAGCCTGAATGCGCTGATAGATTTCTTCGCGATGAACCGCAACGTCTTTCGGGGCATTGATGCCAATTCTGACTTGCTGGCCGCTAACGCCCAGAATGGTGATCGTAATGTCATCACCAATATTTATGCTTTCACCGACTTTGCGGGTGAGTATCAGCATGGTCTTCTCCTTGATTGCTTTGTAGGGCACCTGATTCGGACAGTGCAGAGGTCGGTGGTATGTATAGATTAGTGCGAAGTCTCACGTTTTGGGTGCCTCTTTCTGACGCGCAGATGCTGCATTAATTCCCAAGGCGTAACTATACAGAGGCCGCAACCATCATTCTCGTTGTTTTGAGCCCATTTTGCGGCACTCGGGAAGTATTCATGGATGCTAAAATCGCCGCTTTAAGCATTCTGAGGGAAGCGTTGTGCGCAAAATGGTCTTGGTAATCGCGGTATTGGCGCTGGCGGGATGCGGTGAGGGCAAGAGTGTTGAGGCGCAAAAGCCGCAATCGGCAGCGGCGGCTGCACCTTCGGTGGTATCCGCGCCACAATGGGATCTCGAAGTTCGAGGCGAAACACCTCAGGCAGTCAGCGATTTGAGCGGCTGGCTGATTGAGCACAGTTTCGTTTCCAATATCGTCAAGGAAAATGGAAAGACCCGGATTCTGCTCGGGCCATTCAGTTCGAAAGCCGAGGCCGAGGCCAAACAGACAGAAGTGCGCGCGGCGCTCACCCGGGCGAAGAAACAGAACATCGAATTGCTGGTTGTCGACCATCCCGTGACCCGATAACAGTCTTTTCCAGGGGGATTTCGACGGAGCGCCTTAAAGGGGATCCACATTGACTGGTTTCTAGACGTAGTCACTGTCGATTCCCAGTAGGAGTTCCCCATGGCCTCCGTCACCCCTTACAAAATATTCGACGCAGTCCTGCGGCGCAAAAAGACGCTGGGTCCTCATTTGATGCGCGTCACTCTGGCCGGTCCGATGGTTGCCGAAATGGCGACCTGGGCACCGGATCAGCGCGTGAAGCTGGTCTTTCCGGCTGTGGACGGTTCGTCTGCCAGGAGTGTGCGCAAATACTTGCTCAAGGAATGCGGCATTGCCAAGGAGTCACTCAACCTGATGGGCTACTGGCGTTACAACAAAGCGGGCGGTTAGAAACGAACAAAGGCCTCGGGTATCAAACCCGAGGCCTTTATATTTTCAGCGAGCGCTTAACCGCAGACTTTCATGTCGACCGGGCCGACAAACTCGTTGCCGCGTCCCATGACGCACGCCACGCTTTGGTTGCGCTGTCGCTCCCAGGCCTCTACCGGATAGGTTTTGTTCCAGGCCTCGTAGAGCTGTCGATCCTGTTTCGACAGGCGCAAACCATACTGCTTGCTCATGTAGAAATACGTTCGGGCGATCATGCCGCGTATGGACGGGCGGGGCATGACCTTCTTCGCCTTGAAGTCGACCTGGGTCAGGCACGAGCCATATTGGCCCGACTGCACCGGCAACCAGCCGAAACTGAAGTTGCTGCGATCGCCATTCACTTCACCAATGCTTGGTACCAGGTTGTGCAGGTCGGCTTCGGCCTTCTGGTAGGTCGGATCGTAACGCGTGCAGTTCTTGCGCCCGCCTTCTTGCCAGCACTGACGCTGATGGCCGATCTGCCAGGCCGGGACAATGTGCTCCCACTCGATGCGCGAAGCGCGCTTGGCGTTTTTGCGCGGTACATAACCGCAGGCTGCGAGGTTGACCTTATTGCCGGTGTATTTGCACCCGCAATAGAACTCTGTGGATTGCGGTGCGTAGAGCTTCCAGGCAACTTTCTTGGCTTCGTTGAAAGTGCGTGGGGCGCCAGCCTGGGCGCCGAGGGTGATGAACAAAAACAGCAAAGCAAACCAGCGGACACTCATTGAATCAATCTTCCTTCGGCACAACCCAAAAAATCTGCACGCCGCCATCGTCGCGATAGGCGAGGGTGACGTTGTCGTTCTCGTCGATTTCTTCGAGCAATTGTTCCCACTCATCCACGGGTTCGTCCGGTAGACGGAAGATCAAGGCTGCTTTGGCTTTTTGGGAGGTGGGGGAATTGATGATTTTTTGAACGCGCATACCCATGCGTTCATAGGAGTCAGGAGAGGCAGAGGTGTTGGCCACGGAATTATCCTTATTAAGCTGTACGTGCATACAGTATTTAACTGTAAGCATTTTCGCAACTGCTTAAAATTCAAGAAAATCCTCTGACAGCAATTTTTCCGTTTGGTGTAGGACGAAGGGAAAATTTTTATCGAAATATCGGACGGGGTGTGAGCCACTCGCCTGGGTTGGCGAGTGGTGAAAGCAGTGCCCGACCGGAACCGGTCGGGCGCGGGTGAATCAGTATTCCCAGAACATCCGTTGCAGCTCTTTGCTGTCGTTGGTCTTGGTCAGTGCGACCATGGCCAGGATGCGGGCTTTTTGCGGGTTCAGGTCGTTCGCCACAACCCAGTCGTACTTGTCGTCTGGCTGTTCGGCGTTACGCAGTACGAAACCGCCGGCGTTGACGTGGGACGAGCGAATGATTTGCACGCCGTCCTTGCGCAGGGCTTGCAGCGATGGGACTACGCGGGACGAGACCGAGCCATTGCCGGTGCCGGCGTGAATGATGGCTTTGGCGCCAGATTGAGCCAACGCTTTGTAGGCAGTATCGCTGACGTTACCGTAGGAATAGGCGATTTCGACGTCAGGCAGGCTCTTGATGGTTTTGATGTCGAATTCCGAGTCCATGGTGTGACGCTTGGCCGGCAGACGGAACCAGTAGGATTTGCCCTCGACCACCATGCCCAGTGGGCCCCAGGCACTTTTGAACGCCTCGGTCTTGATGTTGATCATTTTGCTGACGTCGCGACCCGACTGGATTTCATCGTTCATGGTCACCAGTACGCCTTTGCCGCGTGCCTCTTTGCTGCTGGCCACGGCCACTGCGTTGTACAGGTTCAGCATGCCATCGGCCGACATGGCGGTGCCTGGGCGCATGGAGCCGACAACGATGATTGGCTTGTCGGTTTTTTCCACCAGGTTCAGGAAGTAGGCGGTTTCTTCCAGGGTGTCGGTGCCGTGGGTGATGACGATGCCGTCGACGTCTTTGCTGTCGGCCAGTTCAGCCACGCGACGACCCAGTTGCAGCAGGTTGTCGTTGGTGATGCTTTCGGACGCGATCTGCATGACCTGTTCGCCACGAACGTTAGCCAGTTGGCTGAGTTCCGGAACCCCGGCGATCAATTGTTCGATGCCGACTTTTGCCGCTTGATAGGTAGCGCTGTTAGCAGTGCTGGCGCCCGCGCCGGCAATGGTGCCGCCGGTGGCCAGGATCACCACGTTCGCCAGTTTCTGTTGGGTTTCGACTTCTTTTGCCTGAAGGGCAGTAGGCAGGAGCAGCAAGAGGGCCAAAGCGCCCGGAACGAAGGTCTTGAAAGCAGATGTCATTATTTTTCTCTCTAGTAGTGAGACGGTGCTGATGCAGGTTCATCTAGATGCGCCCCAGGCGGATCTGAACGCTTGGGGTGAATGAGATGAGCAGGATCTGTACCAGTCATACTTTGAATGAGGAAAACTTTTAACCTGATGATTTATATCAGTATTTATTTGAGTGGCCAGAATGGTTACACAGTCTGTTGTCCGGGTTTCCGAACGCGTTGAGCGTTTGTGTTCGGCTCTCCGAAAAGTACTACAACCTCTGTAGAGCAAATCGCCTTGCGAGATTGCGAATCAGTGCTAAAGAAACCCGCGCTTCGGTCGATGTTCCTTTAAAGGATCTTTCTACTCAGGAGTTCACATGTCGTTATCCATTGGTATCCCAAACGCAGCAGGCGTCACCATTGGTGGTAAGTCCGCCGCTACGATCCAAGCGTTGAACGACGCCACCGCAGAGGCTGCCGATAAGACGCTGGGCACGAAAGAAGGCGACGGCAACCAAGTCAAGACTGGTCCTTTGGGATTGGATAAAAGCGCGGGCGCGCAGACCGAAACCCCAGACGAGAGCAACCAGAGTGTGGCGGTGAAAGTCCTGCTCAAACGCATGCAAGAGCTACAACAGCAACTGCGCGAGCAACAGCAACAATTGGCCGCAGCTCAGGCGGCGTCTTATCCGACACCGGAAGCCAAGGCCACTGTGGTCATGGCAGTTCAAGGACAGATTGCCGACACCAATGGTGCGTTGCTGGAAGTGTCCGCGGCTCTGGTCAAGGAACTGGCCAAGGGTTCCAGCACCGGAACGGTGGTCAACACCACGGCATGACGTGAATGCCCGGCTTTTGCCAGCCAGTTCAAATAAATGGTCGTTTCTGCTCGTTGACAAATGTCGGCAGGGTTCGCATAGTTCGGTCTCCGCAAACGTTTGCGCGGTGCTCCCGGTGGTTTCCATCAGCGAGCGCAATGAAGCCTGCGCCAGCGCAAGCGTTGCTCACAATAATCATAAGATCGGAGTGAACCCATGAAGCTGCCATTCGCTGGACGTCTTCTCGCTGTCGCTATGCTGGCTGCCGCATCCGTCGCGTTACCCGTCTCTTCGGCCTTCGCCGAGACTGAAAAACCCAAAGTCGCGCTGGTCATGAAATCCCTGGCCAATGAATTCTTCCTGACCATGGAAGACGGCGCCAAGGCCTATCAGAAAGACCACTCCGGCGATTTCGAGCTGATCTCCAACGGCATCAAAGACGAAACCGACACGGCTGGCCAGACACGCATCGTCGAGCAAATGATTCTGGCCAAGGTCAATGCGCTGGTCATCGCACCGGCTGACTCCAAGGCCATGGTTCCTGTGATCAAGAAAGCCATCGATGCCGGTATCACCGTGATCAACATCGACAACCAGCTGGACCCGGCTGTGGTCAAAAGCAAAAACATCACCGTGCCGTTCGTAGGCCCGGATAACCGCAAAGGCGCGCGTCTGGTGGGCGAGTACCTGGCCAAGCAACTGAAGGCCGGAGACGAAGTCGGCATCATCGAAGGCGTTTCAACCACCACCAACGCACAGCAAAGAACCGCAGGCTTCAAGGATGCGATGGAAGCGGCGCAGATCAAGGTCGTCTCTTTGCAGTCCGGTGACTGGGAAATCGACAAAGGCAACAAGGTTGCTGCCTCGATCCTCAGCGAATACCCGCAAGTCAAAGCCCTGCTGGCGGGCAACGACAGCATGGCCGTCGGCGCAGTATCCGCCGTGCGCGCAGCGGGCAAGGCCGGCAAGGTGCAAGTGGTCGGTTACGACAACATCAACGCCATCAAGCCAATGCTCAAGGATGGTCGCGTTCTGGCCACCGCTGACCAGTTTGCAGCCAGGCAAGCCGTGTTTGGCATCGAGACTGCGCTGAAGATCATCAAGGGTGAGAAAGTCGACAGCGGCACCAATGGCGTGATCGAAACTCCGGTAGAGCTGGTCACCAAGTAGTCCTTCTGGCGACACAACGGTGCTCGCCCGTCCGGGCGAGCGCATGGAGAGTTTTTATGTCAGTTTCTGCCCCGAACGCTGTCCTCTCGGTCAGCGGTATCGGTAAGACCTACGCCCAACCGGTCCTGACCGGCATCGACCTGACGCTGATGCGCGGTGAAGTGCTGGCGCTGACCGGCGAAAACGGCGCGGGAAAAAGCACGCTGTCGAAGATTATCGGCGGGCTGGTCACACCGACCACCGGCCACATGCAATTCCAGGGGCAGGATTACCGCCCCGCAAGCCGCACCCAGGCGGAAGACCTCGGCATCCGCATGGTGATGCAAGAACTCAATCTGTTGCCGACCCTGTCGGTGGCGGAAAACCTGTTTCTCGACAACCTGCCCAGCAAAGGCGGCTGGATCAGTCGCCGGCAATTGCGCAAGGCAGCGATCGAAGCCATGGCCCAGGTCGGCCTCGACGCGATTGACCCGGACACGCTGGTGGGCGAATTGGGCATCGGTCACCAGCAAATGGTGGAGATCGCCCGCAACCTGATCGGCGATTGCCACGTGCTGATCCTCGACGAACCGACCGCAATGTTGACGAACCGTGAAGTCGAGATGCTGTTCGAGCAGATCACTCGTCTGCAGGCTCGCGGCGTGTCGATCATCTATATCTCGCACCGACTCGAAGAACTGGCGCGGGTCGCCCAGCGTATTGCGGTACTGCGCGATGGCAACCTGGTTTGCGTCGAGCCGATGGCCAATTACAACAGCGAGCAATTGGTGACGCTGATGGTCGGCCGTGAACTCGGCGAACACATCGACATGGGCCCGCGCAAGATCGGCGCTCCAGCCTTGACGGTCAAAGGGCTGAACCGTTCCGACAAGGTTCGCGACGTGTCCTTCGAGGTGCGTGCCGGAGAGATCTACGGAATTTCCGGCTTGATCGGGGCAGGGCGCACCGAGTTGCTGCGCTTGATCTTTGGTGCTGATACAGCGGACAGCGGCACGGTTGCACTCGGTTCGCCAGCACAGGTTGTCAGTATCCGGTCACCGGCTGACGCGGTCGGTCATGGCATCGCCCTGATCACCGAAGACCGCAAGGGCGAAGGCCTGCTGCTGACCCAATCGATCAGCGCGAATATTGCCTTGGGCAATATGCCGGTGATTTCCAGCGGTGGCTTCGTTAACAATGGTGACGAGATGGCGCTGGCCCAGCGGCAGATCGACGCCATGCGCATCCGCAGCTCCAGCCCGACGCAACTTGTGTCGGAATTGTCCGGCGGCAACCAGCAGAAAGTCGTGATCGGCCGGTGGCTTGAGCGTGATTGCTCGGTGATGCTGTTCGACGAGCCGACGCGTGGCATCGACGTCGGCGCCAAGTTTGACATCTATACCTTGCTCGGTGAGCTGACCCGTCAAGGCAAAGCGCTCGTGGTGGTGTCCAGCGATCTGCGTGAACTGATGTTGATCTGCGACCGCATCGGCGTGCTCTCGGCAGGACGTCTGATCGACACCTTTGAGCGTGACAGCTGGACTCAGGATGATTTGCTTGCCGCCGCGTTCGCCGGCTACCAAAAACGTGATGCGTTGCTCAATGAAGCAGCGCCTAGGGATCTCGCATGAATACTGCAGTGACTGCCGGCAAACGTAGTGGCAACTTCTACGGCCTCGGTACCTATCTGGGGCTGGCCGGTGCCTTGCTGGCAATGGTCGCGCTGTTCTCGGTTCTGAGCAGCCATTTCCTTTCCTACGACACCTTCAGCACCCTGGCCAACCAGATTCCGGACTTGATGGTGCTGGCGGTCGGCATGACGTTCGTGTTGATCATCGGCGGCATCGACCTGTCGGTGGGTTCGGTGCTCGCGCTCGCGGCGTCAACGGTCAGCGTGGCGATTCTCGGTTGGGGCTGGAGCGTGTTGCCTGCGGCGCTACTCGGAATGGCGGCGGCAGCACTGGCCGGCACCATCACCGGTTCGATCACGGTGGCCTGGCGGATTCCGTCGTTCATCGTGTCCCTCGGCGTGCTGGAAATGGCCCGCGGCGTGGCGTATCAGATGACCGGATCGCGCACGGCCTACATCGGCGACGCTTTTGCCTGGTTGTCCAACCCGATTGCCTTCGGCATCTCGCCGTCGTTCATCATTGCCTTGCTGATCATCTTCATTGCCCAGGCCGTGCTGACGCGTACCGTGTTCGGTCGTTACCTGATCGGCATCGGCACCAACGAAGAGGCGGTGCGTCTGGCAGGGATCAATCCGAAGCCCTACAAGATCCTGGTATTCAGTCTGATGGGGCTGCTGGCCGGCATCGCAGCGCTGTTTCAGATTTCTCGCCTGGAAGCGGCGGATCCGAATGCCGGCTCCGGGCTGGAGCTGCAAGTGATCGCCGCGGTCGTGATCGGCGGCACCAGCCTGATGGGTGGTCGCGGTTCGGTCATCAGTACGTTCTTCGGGGTTCTGATCATTTCCGTATTGGCGGCCGGTCTCGCGCAGATCGGCGCCACTGAACCCACCAAACGCATCATCACCGGCGCAGTGATCGTGGTGGCGGTGGTGCTTGATACTTATCGCAGTCAGCGCGCAAGCCGGCGGACCTGAGTCATGGCAACAATCAAGGATGTGGCAGCGCTCGCGGGAATTTCCTACACCACGGTTTCCCACGTCGTGAACAAGACCCGGCCGGTGAGCGAAGAGGTGCGGGTCAAGGTCGAGGCAGCAATCAAAACCCTCGACTACGTGCCCAGTGCCGTGGCCCGGTCCCTCAAAGCCAAAACCACGGCGACCATCGGTCTGCTGGTGCCCAACAGCCTCAACCCGTACTTCGCCGAACTGGCGCGCGGTATCGAGGATTACTGCGAGCGTAATGGCTACTGCGTGATTCTCTGTAACTCCGATGACAACCCGGAAAAGCAACGCAGTTACCTGCGCGTACTGCTGGAAAAGCGCATCGACGGGCTGATCGTTGCTTCGGCCGGAGGCGACGCGGGGCTGGCGGAGGGCCTGGCAGGTGTGCGTACGCCGATGGTGATCGTTGACCGTGGACTGGAAGGTGTGAATGCCGATCTGGTGCGAATCGATCACGAATACGGCGCTTATCTGGCGACCCGCCACCTTCTGGAATTGGGGCATCGAGACATTGCCACCATTGGCGGGCCGGCGAGTACCAGCGTGGCGCAGATGCGTCTGGCCGGTTATTGCCGTGCCCTGAAAGAGGCGGGTGTCGAAGTGTCCCGCGAGCGCATGCTGGAAAGCGACTTCACCAGCACCGGCGGTTACAACGCCGCCGCGATACTGCTGGAAAAGAACCCGCCGAGCGCGATCTTCGCCGGTAACGACATGATTGGTATCGGTGTGCTGCGAGCGGCGGCCGAGCGCAATATTCGTGTGCCGACGGAGCTGTCGGTGATCGGCTTCGACGATATTCAGATGAGCCGCTATGTGTACCCGGCGCTGACTACCGTGGGGCAATCGATCTTGCAACTCGGCGAGATGGCGGCCGAAGTGCTTTTAAGACGAATCGCCACGCCGGATATGGCCACTGATCAACGGATCGTGACGCCCAGTATTGTCTTGCGGGAGTCGACTGCGCCGCTGGCCGGCGTGTTCGCCCAGTTCCGTTGAAACAGAATTGATGAGTAGCAATGTATGCCAGCAAAAGTAGTGGTTATAGGCAGCCTGAACATGGACCTGGTCACCCGGGCGCCACGGCTGCCCCGTGGCGGTGAAACGCTGATCGGCGAGTCGTTTGCCACGGTTTCTGGTGGCAAGGGCGCGAATCAGGCAGTCGCCGCGGCGAGGCTGGGGGCGCAGGTGTCGATGGTCGGTTGTGTGGGCAGTGATGCCTACGGCGAAGAACTGCGGGGGGCGCTGTTGGCCGAGCAGATCGATTGCCAGGCGGTCAGCACCGTCGACGACTCCAGCGGCGTAGCGTTAATCGTGGTCGATGACAACAGCCAGAACGCAATCGTGATCGTTGCCGGTGCCAACGGTGCGCTGACGCCTGCGGTGATCGACCGCTTCGATGCAGTATTACAGGCCGCAGACGTGATCATCTGTCAGCTGGAAGTGCCGGATGCCACTGTCGGTCATGCGCTCAAGCGTGGCCGTGAATTGGGCAAGACCGTGATCCTCAATCCGGCGCCGGCCAGCCGGCCACTGCCGGCGGACTGGTACGCGTCCATCGATTATCTGATTCCCAACGAAAGCGAGGCCTCGGCGCTGAGTGGTTTGCCAGTGGATTCTCTGGCCTCTGCCGAAACCGCTGCATCCCGGTTGATCTCCTTGGGCGCCGGCAAGGTCATCATCACCCTCGGTGCTCAAGGTTCGGTGTTTGCCAACGGCAAAGGCTTCGAGCATTTCCCTGCGTCGAAGGTGAAAGCTGTCGATACCACGGCGGCTGGCGACACCTTCGTCGGTGGTTTCGCCGCCGCGCTGGCGGCCGGCAAAAGCGAAGCCGACGCGATCCGTTTCGGCCAGGTCGCCGCGGCGCTGTCGGTGACCCGCGCTGGCGCACAACCCTCGATTCCCACCTTGTCCGACGTACAGGCCTTTAAAGCACCATGAAAAAGACACCTTTGCTCAACGTCGCGCTGTCGCGGCTGATCGCATCCCTGGGCCATGGCGACAAGGTGGTGATCGGCGACGCAGGTCTACCGGTGCCACCAGGCGTTGAGCTGATCGACCTGGCCCTGACCCACGGTATCCCGGATTTCGTCAGCACGTTGAAGGTTGTGCTCAGCGAAATGCAGGTCGAGAGCCATGTATTGGCCCAGGAGATCCTGGATAAAAAACCTTCGGCGTTGGCGACGCTCGATGAGCTGAATGCCGAAGGTGTGCTGGGTCATCGTGAGCTGCTCAGTCATGACCAATTCAAAGTCCTCAGCCGACAGGCACGGGCGATTGTTCGTACAGGCGAATGTCAGCCGTACTGCAACGTCGTGCTGGTGGCAGGGGTTACGTTCTAACTCGCTGTTGTCTTTCTGCTGTCCCATGCACAAGGAGTGCGCTATGCACCGCTATGCTCAGAAACTGCACCACCTGCTCCGGAGTCTGCTGCTTTTGTCCCTGATTACCGCAACAAGCGCCCAGGCGGCGGAAAAGATCGACTTGATCATCGACACCGATCCGGGTGCCGACGACGTGGTTGCCTTGCTGTTTGCCCTGGCGTCGCCAGGAGAGCTGAACATTCGTGCGCTGACCACCGTCGCCGGCAATGTGCGTCTGGACAAGACTTCGCGTAATGCGCGGCTAGCCCGCGAGTGGGCAGGGCGCGAGGAGGTGCCGGTCTACGCGGGCGCTCCGAAGCCGCTGATGCGCATGCCGATCTATGCCGAGAACATCCATGGCAAGGAAGGACTGTCGGGTGTCACCGTACATGAGCCGAAAAAAGGCCTGGCCCAGGGCAATGCGGTCAACTACCTGATCGACACCTTGAAAGCCGCCAAGCCCCACAGCATCACCATCGCCATGCTCGGTCCGCAAACCAACCTGGCACTGGCGCTGATCCAGGAGCCTGAGATCGTTCAGGGGATCAAGGAGGTGGTGATCATGGGTGGGGCGCACTTCAATGGCGGCAACATCACCCCGGTGGCCGAGTTCAATCTGTTCGCCGACCCGCAGGCTGCGGAAGTGGTATTGAAAAGCGGCGTGAAGCTGACCTATCTGCCGCTGGACGTGACCCACAAGATCCTCACCAGCGAAGCGCGCCTGAAGCAGATCGCAGCGATCAACAACAATGCCAGCAAGCTGGTGGGCGATATTCTCAATGAATACGTCAAAGGCGACATGGAGCACTACGGTATTCCGGGTGGCCCTGTGCATGACGCAACTGTCATCGCCTATCTGCTCAAACCTGAATTGTTCACCGGTCGTTCAGTCAACGTAGTCGTTGATAGTCGCGAAGGCCCGACGTTCGGCCAAACCATCGTCGACTGGTATGACGGCCTGAAAGCGCCGAAGAACGCTTTCTGGGTAGAAAGCGGCGACGCCCAGGGCTTCTTTGACCTGCTGACCGAGCGCCTGGCTCGTCTGAAGTAAGCCATAGACCCGCAGGTGCCAGCCTGCGGGTTTTGCTTTCACTCGCTATCTATCAGGCCGATATAGTCGGTAGGGTACTTCTCGAATATCTGTGCGATGAATATCTGGGCGGCTTGCGTCCCCAGTTCCTTGACCAATAGATCAATACCAATGATTGCCAACTCTTCCGGGCTGCCCGGGCTGTAAGAGCTGTGGCCCTGTGGCCACTTGGCTTTGATGTCGGCGTCGATACTTACGGTGGTCATGATGGCGCTCGTGAAGTCGGGAAAGTCTGAGTGTCGAGTTAACCATTTTGCGCGGCTTTTGGCACTCCGACTTAGGCATGAGGGGAGGGCTATGCGACACTTGGTCTTTGACGAATTTTCAAGGACTGTGCTGTGCAGATCGATTTGAACACTCCTGACGGCTTGACCCTTGAGGCGGTGCGTCAGCTGCTGGCTTCTGCCAGCGACGATGAGCACACTCAATTGCGAGTCACCAAGGGCGGCATCGCCTACATTTCGTCAGGCGTTGTGGGTGGCACTGATATCAGCGGGCTGTTGTTTCGTCTGGAGACGTGGGCCAAGGGTTCCGGTTATGTAGGATTGGTCGCGGCCAGTGACGAGGTCTGGGTCATGCAGATTATCAATGCGCTGAAAGAGAACTGGCCGAATCCGCCGTTCGACTACATTGACGTCTATTGAACGCTATTCATATTCAGTCACGATTGAGTGGTAAACGGCAGGGCGATGCTCAGGCAAACTCGCCGCGTGTCCGAATAGAGGGCAGGGGGGGGCTAGTACTTCCTGTGAAACCAAACGCCAGATTGGCGGTCGCACGATCTCAGCTTAACTATTGAAAAAAGGAGGCTTCATGCCTTGGAAGCTCGCGTCATTAGGTACTTTGTTGGCCGTTGCCATGCTGGCCGGTTGCAGCACTACCTCCACCGAGTCGACAACAGACCCTGTCACGACGACTGATACGGGTCACAGCCGTTGTGAGGCAAAGGCTGCCGAATTCACTATTGGCAAAAAGGCTTCGCCTGAACTGCTGGAGCAGGCGCGTAATCGCGCAGGCGCACAAAATGCACGGTTCCTCTTGCCCACCGACATGGTGACCCTGGAATACCGCTCCGATCGCCTGAACCTGAATACCGATGCCAATCGGGTTGTCACTCGCGTCAACTGCGGCTGATCGCTTCAGGCTTTTGTTTCGCCCATAAAAAACCCCGTCACATGGACGGGGTTTTTTTAGTGCGCCAGAAACTTACTCTGGGCGAACTTGTGCAGCTTGCATACCCTTTTGGCCTTTCTCAGCCACGAAGGAAACGGTCTGGCCTTCTTTCAGGCTTTTGAAACCGTCGCTTTCGATAGCTTTGAAGTGTACGAACAGGTCGTCACCGCCACCTTGAGGAGTGATGAAGCCGAAGCCTTTTTCATCGTTGAACCATTTAACGGTGCCGGTTTGGCGATTAGACATGGTGTATCTCCAAGAAACATATATTTTCAGTAGTGCTGTGCTGCTCAGGCCAACTGGGCACACCGGGGTATCATAGTCGAAATGTTCGCTTTGGGAGCCCCCCGGACGTGCTGTTTGCCCTGCAGTCGCGTTTTGTTTGCTGCTTTGTTTGGCTGCAAGCCCCGTTTTAAAAGGCTTTCAGCCAAAAGTAAAGACAATAAAAAAACCTGTAAAACCTGCATAAATTGTACGAAAAAGCGGTTTTCAGAGGCTTTTTACTGTCGTTGCAGGCGCTAAAAGCGCTCTGCCGGGCTTATTTTTTCGCTTTGTTATCGGCTTTGCACGACGAGATTTGGGTCAGTGCTTTTTGTTTCAGGGCATCACTGGCGGTGTTGTCCATCAGGGACTGGATGTCGCTGGCCGGATACGATTTGATCGCATCAGCACCGCAAGCGCAGTGAGACTTCGCCGCTGCAGCACCGATCTGCGGAGTGGCCGCTTGTGTGCACTGAGCCATGTATTTCTCGCGCTCGCCCTTTGGCCAATCGGCATGGGCGGCCAATGGCAGCAACAGGACGATGGGGGCGACTACTGCGAACAAACGATTCAGACGCATGCTGGGATGCTCCTTGTGGGTCAATGTCTTGTTATCTGAGGGGTGAAACGGGGTTCTAGTTCAGCACTCTGGCATAAAATTGCCCGATTTGCCCCAAGACAAAGCCTCGGTGCATCGACGACCGTTCATCTGTGCTAGCATGCCTGGCTCGGGCGTTTGCAGGCTCCGGATGACCTTCAGTCCCGGCAGCGGCAAATGTGCGAATAACCCTGATTTGAATCCCAGTCACTCTGGTTCGGTTTTCCGGTTGGCCGCAAGGCTCCTGCCGCTGTAAGGCAGGCGTTCGTCATTGAATGGCCTGGATCGGATCTTGTACTGGCTCATCCCAACCCACGTGACCTTTGGTAGGGGTCACCACTAGGAGAGGAGGCGCCATGCCAACTATTACTCTTCCCGACGGCAGTCAACGTTCATTCGATCACCCGGTATCCGTAGCCGAGGTCGCCGCATCAATTGGTGCAGGTCTGGCCAAAGCCACCGTGGCCGGCAAGGTCGATGGCAAGCTGGTCGACGCCAGCGACATCATCGGCAGCGACGCTACGCTGCAAATCATTACGCCAAAGGATGAAGAGGGGCTGGAGATCATTCGCCACTCTTGCGCCCATCTGGTTGGCCATGCGGTCAAGCAGCTGTACCCGACGGCCAAGATGGTCATCGGTCCGGTCATCGACGAAGGCTTCTATTACGACATCGCCTTCGAACGTCCTTTCACCCCGGACGACCTGGCCGCCATCGAACAGCGCATGCAGCAGCTGATCGAAAAAGATTACGACGTGATCAAGAAAGTCACTCCGCGCGCCGAAGTGATCGAAGTGTTCAAGGCCCGCGGCGAAGACTACAAACTGCGCCTGGTCGAAGACATGCCGAACGAGCAGGCCATGGGCCTGTACTATCACGAAGAATACGTCGACATGTGCCGCGGTCCGCACGTGCCGAACACGCGCTTCCTGAAATCCTTCAAGCTGACCAAGTTGTCCGGCGCCTATTGGCGTGGCGATGCCAAGAACGAGCAATTGCAGCGCGTTTACGGCACCGCATGGGCAGACAAAAAGCAGCTGGCGGCTTACATCCAGCGCATCGAAGAAGCTGAAAAGCGCGATCATCGCAAGATCGGCAAGCGTCTGGGCCTGTTCCACACCCAGGAAGAGTCGCCAGGCATGGTGTTCTGGCACCCGAACGGCTGGACTCTGTACCAGGTGCTCGAGCAATACATGCGCAAGGTTCAGCGCGACAACGGTTACCTGGAGATCAAAACTCCGCAGGTCGTTGACCGCAGTCTGTGGGAGAAGTCCGGGCACTGGGCCAACTACGCCGACAACATGTTCACCACTCAGTCGGAAAACCGCGACTACGCCATCAAGCCGATGAACTGCCCTTGCCACGTGCAAGTGTTCAATCAGGGCCTGAAAAGCTACCGCGAGTTACCGATGCGTCTGGCCGAATTCGGTGCTTGCCACCGTAACGAGCCATCGGGTGCGCTGCACGGCATCATGCGTGTGCGTGCGTTCACTCAGGACGACGCCCACATCTTCTGTACTGAAGAGCAGATGCAGGCCGAATCCGCTGCGTTCATCAAGCTGACCATGGACGTTTATGCCGACTTCGGCTTCAAAGATGTCGAGATGAAGCTGTCCACTCGTCCGGAAAAACGCGTCGGTTCCGACGAGCTGTGGGATCGCGCCGAAGCGGCCCTGGCTGCAGCCCTTGATAGCGCTGGCCTGCCGTACGATTTGCAGCCGGGCGAGGGTGCGTTCTACGGTCCGAAGATCGAGTTCTCGCTGAAAGATTGCCTTGGCCGCGTCTGGCAGTGTGGTACCCTTCAGCTCGATTTTAACCTGCCTGTCCGTCTGGGAGCCGAATACGTCTCTGAAGACAACAGTCGCAAGCACCCGGTGATGTTGCATCGGGCGATCCTTGGCTCCTTCGAACGTTTCGTCGGAATCCTGATCGAGCACTACGAGGGTGCATTTCCCGCGTGGCTGGCTCCGACCCAGGCAGTGATCATGAATATCACTGATAAACAGGCAGATTTCGCCGCCGAGGTTGAAAAAACTCTCAACGAAAGCGGATTTCGTGCCAAGTCTGACTTGAGAAATGAAAAGATCGGCTTTAAAATCCGCGAGCATACTTTGCTCAAGGTTCCTTATCTCTTGGTTATCGGAGATCGGGAAGTCGAGATGCAGACTGTCGCTGTGCGTACTCGTGAAGGTGCTGACCTGGGCTCGATGCCCGTCGCCCAGTTCGCCGAGTTCCTCGCTCAAGCGGTTTCCCGGCGTGGTCGCCCAGATTCGGAGTAATTACTATTAAGCGTGAAATGAGACAAGATAAACGAGCTGCACCGAAGGCCCCGATCAACGAGAATATCTCGGCACGCGAGGTTCGGTTAATTGGGGCTGAAGGTGAACAGCTTGGGATTGTGTCAATTGAAGACGCGCTTCTTAAGGCTGAAGAGGCCAAACTGGATCTGGTGGAAATTTCCGCCGATGCAGTACCCCCTGTTTGCAAACTGATGGACTACGGCAAATCGATCTTCGAAAAGAAGAAGCAGATTGCCGCGGCCAAGAAAAACCAGAAGCAGATTCAGGTTAAAGAAATCAAGTTTCGTCCAGGGACGGAGGAAGGGGATTACCAGGTAAAACTGCGCAACCTGGTACGTTTCCTGAGTGATGGGGACAGGGCCAAGGTATCCTTGCGATTCCGCGGCCGTGAGATGGCCCACCAGGAGCTGGGGATGGAACTCCTCAAGCGAGTTGAAGGTGACTTGCTCGAGTACGGTTCGGTCGAACAGCATCCTAAGATGGAAGGACGCCAACTGATCATGGTCATCGCCCCGAAAAAGAAGAAGTAATCAATAGGGCACGGCAGGCCTTCTGATTATGTTTATCAACTGAATGCGGAGTATCCGAACATGCCAAAAATGAAAACTAAAAGTGGTGCTGCTAAGCGGTTTCTGAAAACTGCTAACGGTATCAAGCACAAGCACGCTTTCAAGAGCCACATCCTGACTAAAATGTCGACCAAGCGTAAGCGTCAACTGCGCGGTAGCAGCTTGCTGGCACCGTGTGACGTGGCAAAAGTCGAGCGCATGCTGCGCCTTCGTTAATTTAGTCAAGAATAGAGGAAGTAACTCATGGCTCGTGTAAAGCGTGGCGTCATTGCCCGTAAACGTCACAAAAAAATTCTGAAACTTGCTAAAGGCTACTACGGCGCTCGCTCGCGCGTATTCCGTGTTGCCAAGCAAGCGGTAATCAAGGCAGGCCAATATGCCTACCGTGACCGTCGTCAGAAAAAACGTCAGTTCCGCGCTCTGTGGATCGCTCGTATCAACGCTGGTGCACGTATCAACGGTCTGTCCTACAGCCGTTTCATCGCCGGCCTGAAAAAAGCGTCCATCGAGATCGACCGTAAGGTTCTGGCTGATCTGGCAGTGAACGAAAAAGCGGCGTTTGCTGCGATTGTCGAGAAAGCTAAAGCCACCTTGGCTTAAGTACCCCCGACAGTCACCCGGCCTCACCTCTGTGGGGTCAGGTGTTAAACGTCATAAATAGGGGAAGAGCCTTCAAGCTCTTCCCCTATTTTGTATCTGGAGTCTGTACATGGAAAACCTGGATGCGCTCGTCTCTCAAGCTCTAGAGGCTGTGCAAAGCGCTGAAGATATCAATGCCCTGGAGCAAATCCGGGTTCACTACCTTGGCAAAAAGGGCGAATTGACTCAGGTGATGAAGACCCTGGGGAATTTGCCGGCAGAAGAGCGTCCGCAAGTCGGCGCCCTGATCAACGTTGCCAAGGAGCGTGTCACAGAGGTTCTCAATGCGCGCAAGGCACTGTTTGAAGAGGCCGACCTGGCCGCCAAACTGTCCGCCGAGTCCATTGACGTGACCCTGCCTGGCCGTGGCCAGACCTCGGGTGGTCTGCATCCGGTTACTCGCACTCTGGAACGTATCGAGCAGTTCTTCACTCACATCGGCTACGGCATTGCCGAAGGCCCTGAGGTCGAAGACGACTATCACAACTTCGAAGCACTCAACATCCCAGGCCATCACCCGGCCCGGTCGATGCATGACACCTTCTATTTCAATGCCAACATGTTGCTGCGCACTCATACCTCGCCGGTACAGGTCCGCACCATGGAATCGAAACAGCCGCCGATCCGCATCGTCTGCCCAGGCCGTGTGTACCGTAGCGACTCCGATATCACTCACTCCCCGATGTTCCACCAGGTCGAAGGCCTGCTGGTCGACCGCGATATCAACTTCGCCGACCTGAAAGGCACCATCGAAGAGTTCCTGCGCGTGTTCTTCGAAAAAGAACTGGCCGTGCGTTTCCGCCCTTCGTATTTCCCGTTCACCGAGCCGTCCGCTGAAGTCGACATGGAATGCGTGATGTGCAGCGGTAAAGGCTGTCGTGTCTGCAAGCAGACTGGCTGGCTGGAAGTGATGGGCTGCGGCATGGTTCACCCGAATGTGCTGCGCATGTCCGGGATCGATCCGGAAGAGTTTTCGGGCTTTGCCTTCGGCATGGGTGTTGAGCGTCTGGCCATGCTGCGTTACGGCGTGAACGACTTGCGTCTGTTCTTCGACAACGACTTGCGGTTCCTCGCGCAATTTCGCTAGTCGTAACGAATTCTTAGGAGAGCAGGATGAAATTCAGTGAACAATGGCTGCGTGGCTGGGTAAGCCCGCAGGTAAGTCGTGACGAGCTGGTTGCTCGTCTGTCGATGGCCGGTCTTGAGGTCGATAGCGTTACGCTGGCCGCCGGCGAATTCACCGGTGTGGTGGTGGGCGAGGTGCTGAGCACCGAACAGCACCCGGACGCTGACAAGTTGCGCGTTTGCCAGGTCAGCAGTGGGTCGGAGACCTTCCAGGTCGTTTGCGGTGCGCCAAACGTGCGCCCGGGCTTGAAGATCCCGTTCGCCATGATCGGTGCCGAACTTCCAGGCGATTTCAAGATCAAGAAAGCCAAGCTGCGTGGCGTTGAGTCCAACGGCATGCTGTGCTCGCAAGCCGAGCTGCAAATTGGTGAAGGCAACGATGGTCTGATGGAATTGCCGGCCGATGCGCCAGTCGGTCAGGACATTCGTGAATACCTGAGCCTGGACGACGCCAGCATCGAGGTCGACCTGACCCCAAACCGCGGCGACTGCCTGTCCCTGGCCGGTCTGGCCCGTGAAGTCGGTGCGTTGTACGCTGCTGAAGTCACCCGCCCGGTGGTTGCTGTCGTGCCAGCCGTGCATGACGAAGTGCGCTCGATCGAAGTGCTGGCGCCAGCCGCTTGCCCGCGTTACCTGGGTCGTGTGATCCGTAACGTCGACCTGTCCAAGCCAACGCCGCTGTGGATGGTAGAGCGTCTGCGTCGTGGCGACGTGCGCAGCATCGACGCTGCTGTCGACATCACCAACTACGTGATGCTGGAGCTGGGTCAACCGCTGCATGCGTTCGATCTCGCCGAAATCAATGGCGGCATCCGCGTGCGCATGGCTGAAGAAGGCGAGAAGCTGGTACTGCTCGACGGTCAGGAAGTCAGCCTGCGTAGCGATACGCTGGTGATTGCCGACCACACCCGCGCCCTGGCCATCGCCGGCGTCATGGGTGGCGAGCACAGCGGCGTCAACACCGCGACCACTCGCGACGTGTTCCTGGAAAGCGCGTTTTTCGATCAGATTGCTGTCGCTGGCAAGGCCCGTTCCTATGGCCTGCACACCGATGCCTCGCACCGTTACGAGCGTGGCGTGGACTGGCAGTTGGCCCGTGAGGCGATGGAACGCGCTACCGGTCTGCTGCTGGAAATCACTGGCGGCGAAGCTGGTCCGATCATCGAAACCGTCAGCGAGCAGCACCTGCCGTCGATTGCGCCAGTTACTCTGCGTGCGCAACGCATCACTCAGATGCTGGGTATGGAAATGGATTCGGCCGAAGTCGAGCAACTGCTCAGCGGCTTGGGTCTGAAGATTTCTGCCGATGGGGCAGGGCAGTGGCGCGTTGAAGTTCCAAGCCATCGCTTCGACATCAGCCTGGAAGTCGATCTGATCGAAGAACTGGCTCGTCTGTATGGTTACAACCGTTTGCCGGTTCGCTACCCGCAAGCTCGTCTGGCGCCGCAGGCCAAGGCTGAAGCGCGTAGCGATCTGCCTGAGCTGCGCCGTCTGCTGGTAGCCCGTGGCTATCAGGAAGCGATCACCTACAGCTTCATCGATCCGAAACAGTTTGAGTTGTTTAATCCGGGTGTCGAGCCGCTGCTGCTGGCCAACCCGATCTCGAACGACATGGCGGCCATGCGCTCGTCCCTGTGGCCAGGTTTGGTCAAGGCGCTTCAGCACAACCTGAACCGTCAACAGGACCGCGTCCGTCTGTTCGAAAGCGGTCTGCGTTTCGTCGGTCAGCTGGAGGGCCTGAAGCAAGAGCCGATGCTGGCGGGCGTTGTTTGCGGTAGCCGTCTGCCGGAAGGCTGGGCACAAGGTCGCGATGTGGTGGACTTCTTCGACGTCAAAGCCGACGTGGAAGCGGTGCTGGGCTTCGCCGGTGCACTGGATTCGTTCACTTTCGTACCGGGCAAACACCCTGCGTTGCACCCGGGTCAAACCGCGCGCATCGAACGTGAAGGTCGCTTGGTCGGTTTCGTCGGCGCTATTCACCCTGAATTGTCGAAAACCCTCGGTCTCGACCGTCCGGTCTTCGTTTTCGAGCTGGTTCTGGCCGAAGTGGCATTGGGTAAAATGCCTAAATTCCAGGAGTTATCGCGCTTTCCTGAAGTGCGTCGTGATCTGGCATTGATTGCGGCCACGGACGTTGCGGCCAGTGCCGTACTGGACGTAATTCGTGAAAATGCAGGCGAATGGCTGACAGACCTAAGGCTATTTGACGTCTATCAGGGTAAAGGCATTGATCCTGATAGAAAAAGCCTTGCAGTCGGCTTGACCTGGCAGCATCCATCGCGCACTCTTAATGACGATGAGGTGAATACCACGACGCAAAACATCCTCACCTCGCTCGAACAAAGGTTGAACGCCACGTTAAGGAAGTGACGTATGGGGGCTCTGACGAAAGCTGAGATGGCGGAACGTCTGTATGAAGAGCTGGGCCTGAATAAACGGGAAGCCAAGGAATTGGTCGAACTGTTTTTTGAAGAAATCAGGCACGCTCTTGAAGACAACGAACAAGTCAAATTGTCCGGTTTCGGCAATTTCGACCTTCGGGACAAACGCCAGCGGCCTGGCCGCAATCCGAAAACGGGTGAAGAAATCCCGATCACGGCTCGCCGTGTGGTCACCTTTCGTCCAGGGCAGAAGTTGAAGGCCCGAGTTGAGGCTTATGCTGGAACCAAGTCATAACGACGAGCTACCCGTCATCCCAGGCAAACGCTACTTCACCATTGGTGAAGTCAGCGAGCTGTGTGCGGTAAAACCACACGTGCTGCGTTACTGGGAGCAGGAGTTTCCTCAACTCAACCCCGTCAAACGCCGCGGAAACCGCCGGTATTATCAGCGACAAGATGTGCTGATGATCCGGCAGATCCGCGCGCTTCTTTACGATCAGGGGTTCACCATCGGCGGCGCACGGCTGCGTTTGTCCGGCGATGAAGCCAAAGATGACACGACCCAATACAAGCAAATGATCCGCCAGATGATCGCCGAGCTGGAGGATGTTCTGGTGGTACTCAAGAAATAAATTCCTGCTTTTAAATACTTCCAGTTTTCAAAAGCTTGCGATATATTCTTGAGCGTTCTTCGAGAAGAGGAACGGATTTAACGCCTAGTCGGGGCGTAGCGCAGTCCGGTAGCGCACTAGCATGGGGTGCTAGGGGTCGAGTGTTCGAATCACTCCGTCCCGACCATATAATTCAATGTCTTAGGCCAATGTTCACAGCATTGGCCTTTTTCATGTGCGTGACTTTTGCGTGACTTCTCGATTTTCACGCCTGCTTCCTCTTTAAGATTGTCAGGATCGGTCCGCGCGAATCGGTTGCTGATACCATGTTCGCAGCTTCAATCAGATGCCCGAGCTCCGCGCCCGAGTAGTGACTGGTGATGCTGCCATTCTTGTGGCCCAGAAGAGCCTTGCGGTCTTCCTCGGTTACGCCTGCTGCGCGCAGCCGACGGCCAAATGTGTGTTTGAGGTCATGGATCCTTATGGATGCATAACCTGGGTGAGCGGGGCGAAGGTTTTCCTCCTGCCAGAGTTTCGCCGCTCTCACCCGCGCCTTCTTCCAGGCCGAGTCATTCATTCGATGCATCGCAGTACCGTTGTAAGGAAAAACCCATTCCTTACTGATGCCGCGCTGCTGCTCGATGATCGACTTGGCCACGCTGTTGAGCACGACCAGTCGCTCATCACCGTTCTTCACTCCAGACCGTTCGTGTCTGCCGCCAAAATCAGCTGGAATCAGGAAAACGCTGGTCCCGAGCTCTGGCACCGAAATCTCCCAATCCCATCGAAGTTTGCAAACCTCCTGTTCCCGGGTGCCGGTGTTCACTTTGAACAACGCCATCGTTTGCAGGTGGGCCGGCAACTCCCCCGAAAAGAATCGACTGCTCCGGCCATGACATCGGATACGGCTTGCGGCTCGACTTCTTCTCTTCCAGCTTCGTGAGCATTGGCACGCTATCCAGCCATGGCCTGCGCTCATCATCTCGCCACTTCCTGGCACACAACGACAAAACCCGAACCACACGCTCGATCGAGATATTCACCGTCCTGTTGCTGACGCCTTTCTTCACCTTGCCGCCCTCAAGCTTCTTGGCCGCCAACCTGTCCTTGATGAACGGCACTAAGGCCTGATCATCGATGTGGGTCAGCGGCATATCGCCTATGAACGGGTCCAGCTGGGATAGGTGGTGCGCCGAGAGCTTGATTGAAGGCTGGTCTTTGAACTCCAGCAGGAAGCGAGTCGCCGCCTCCCGCCAGATCCTGACCTTCTTTACGCCGTACACCTTCTGTTGCCTGATCTGCTCCAGCCGGTAGATCAGGTAGCGCTCCGCTTCTTCCCGGTCACCAGTTCCAGTGCTTTCGTAAAGTCGTTCTCCGTTGATTTTCTTGTCGATATGCCAGATACCTTTCCTCTCGGAGAGGCCTGTGATCGATTTTCGCGCCATGATTTATCTCCTTTCTGGCGCTCGCTGCGGGGCGATCGTTGCTCCGAAGCGCCATGTTTATCAATTGCCTTTGCTGCGACATATGCGGTGGCCCAGTCGTCGAGCTCTTCCCGGTCGAAGCCAACACCGCGCTCGCCGATCGGGAACTCGCTGACATAGGGGCGGACTGTTTTGTCGAACTCGACGCGGCACATACCCAAATAGATGGGTGCAGCGCCGGCACGGATGAAGCGGGGAAGGATGCTTTCGCGCCGGGGCCGGGAGGGCGCCCGCGCCAGTTCTGCAGACATAAGTGCTCCATGCCGCGCTTGGCGGCCGAAGTCCTTCGCCTCTCTCACAAACACGTCCTTGTAGATCCTGAGCAGATGGTCGGCGGCATCGGTGAAAGCTTCCTCGCGATAGAAGCCAGCAACACTGATGCCGTCATCTACTAACCAGACTGTCCGGCGCGGGCCTTGCTCGGCCTGATCGATCTTCTCGGCCATCTGCTGGCGAGCGTAACGAAGCTGGTCCAGTGATAGTTGATTGACCCATTCGTCGGTGCCGATTCGCAGGGTGTGCCCGTATTCGCACTTGATTTCAGGCATGCAGAACTCCTCGCCCGCCGTTCACCGGCAGGCTGTATGTGGATTAGTGGGTTACGCTGGAAAGCAGGCAACGTGAGTGTGCAAACGGTCTCTCATCATGGATGGATCAAAATGAAGCTGATTTTGGTTGTGCTTGTTGTTGGTCTGTTCGCTTGGAAGTTTTCCCCGGAGTTACAGTCCTGGGCTGAGGATCAGCAATCGAATCCCAAAGGAACCCCTGCGGTCGTGGCCGCGCCGAAGCCTGTTTCGGCTCCAGTCAAATGCGATGGGCGTAAATATTGCTCGCAGATGACCTCGTGCGCGGAGGCCAAAACGTTTCTGCAAAATTGTCCAGGAATGGAAATGGACGGCGACAACGACGGAATACCCTGTGAGACGCAGTGGTGCCGATGACTATTGGCCGTTCACCGGCAGGCTGTGAGTTGTAAGGTTTTGGTTGGCAGTCGGATGAATTCGGCGGGGACGCTGATGGTGGGTATCAGGGATTAGCTGATATACGAGGAAGTCCCGCTCGAACAAGGTTCAGTAGTTCGCCCTGCCAGCTGTTTTAGAGAAATGCTGAGTGGCCGCAACTGGTCAGGGTGGGCTTATTCTTGCCGTGACCTGCCGACATACTCCGGGAGGTCTCAGGCTCGCGGCTTGTGTTTCAACGTCCCCACCTGAGACTTGCTGCCTCTAGCAAAACCATATCGACACCGCAGGCAGGGTTTTCTGCGCATACCGCGTCAAAATATCCTGCAAGCCATTCGTACTTCGCGAATATAGCCTCGGGACAATTCCGGTCGCGCGCTTTGGAAATTATCAAATCCCGAACTGGGTTTAATCGCGTCTTCCACAAATCCTTATTGTTGTAGAAAAATGGATTCCCCCAAAAAGGCGGGAGGAAATTGAAGAATCGGTAGCCGCCCCCGGAGGACCGCCAGGTGACTTCCCCTTCAACCCCGTCCTCTACCCATTCTTTAGCCAGTTCCTTTGAAAGAATGATTCGCGGACTGGAAGCAACCGCACTTTCCAAGAGGTACGCCTCGTGAATGGCAGGTCCAAAGGCAAGTGCGCCTTGGTGAAACAGCTTTCCTCGAACAACTCCGCCTCGCAGCAAAAAGCCCGTGAGGGATAAGATTCGTAAGCGTCCGCCGAAGTCACCTTGCGTGACTCAGGCCGGCACCCACTGATGCGGCAGCAGTTGATCAATCTCACTGGCACGCTGCGTTGGCAGCCGCGTCAGCACATCTTTGAGATAGGCATATG